>JBKECE010000252.1:0-29051 GCA_047974325.1 Dysgonomonas sp.
ATAACTTCAAAAAAGTTATAATTTATGCAACCCTATACACATCTCCACGTCCATTCACAATATTCTATGCTCGATGGACAGGCGAGTATCCAAAAACTAGTGGACAAAGCAAAAGCTGACGGAATGAAGGCTATTGCACTCACCGATCACGGATCAATGTTCGGAATAAAAGAATTCTTCAATTATGTAGGCAAAAAGAATGCACCTTATCAGAAAAATATCAAAGAACTGATAAAACAAATAAATAAAGCTGAAAACAATGGAGAAACCCAGCTTATTGATGAACTACAAATTAAGTTAGCTGAAGAAAAATCACATCTGTTCAAACCGATTATAGGTTGTGAATGCTATGTAGCACGTCGTGGTCGCCACCTTAAAGAAGGAAAACCCGATATGAGTGGCTGGCATCTGGTTGTATTGGCCAAGAATCTGACCGGCTATAAAAACCTGATCAAAATGGTTTCTAAAAGTTGGACGGAAGGCTTCTATATGCGTCCCCGCATAGACAAGGAACTACTTGAACAGTACCACGAAGGACTTATCATTTCCTCCGCTTGTCTCGGTGGAGAGATTCCAAAGAAAATCACAATGGGTGATATGCAGGAAGCAGAAGAAGCCGTTCAATGGTTTAAGAATCTTTTCGGAGACGATTACTACCTTGAACTTCAAAGACACAAGACAAATCGGCCCGATGCTAATCTTGAAGCATACCCTTTGCAGGAGAAGGTAAACAAAGAACTGTTGCGTATAGGAGAAAAATACGATGTGAAGGTAATCGCCACAAACGATGTACATTTTGTGGACGAAGATGATGCCGATGCGCACGACCGTCTGATCTGCCTGAGCACAGGCAAAGACCTTGACGATCCCAAGAGGATGCGTTATACCAAGCAAGAGTGGTTGAAAACAACTGCGGAGATGAATCAAGTTTTTGCAGACTTACCACAAGTATTGGCAAATACGATGGAAATTGCCGACAAAGTGGAATTTTACTCTATCGACTCCGATGCTCTGATGCCATATTTCATAATTGACGAGTCTTTCGGAACAGAAGCCGGATACAAAGAAAAATATTCTGAAGAAGATCTGATTGCCGAATTCGGAAAAGACGCATATGGTCGTCTAGGTGGATACGACAAAGTGATTCGCGTCAAACTTGAGGCTGACTATCTGACACACCTTACTCAAATTGGTGCATCAAAGAAGTATGGTGCAGACATGAATGAAGAAACAAAAGAACGTCTCGAGTTTGAACTTCAAACAATGAAAACAATGGGTTTTCCGGGATATTTCCTTATTGTACAGGATTTTATTTCGGCCGCACGCGGCATGGGCGTCGCCGTGGGACCCGGCCGTGGATCAGCAGCCGGATCTGCTGTTGCATATTGTCTGGGAATCACTGATATAGACCCTATAAAATATGATTTACTTTTTGAACGCTTCCTAAATCCTGACCGTATATCCATGCCCGATATTGACATTGACTTTGACGATGATGGACGCGGCGAGGTGCTTCGTTGGGTGACAGAGAAGTATGGATATGACAGGGTTGCCCACATCATCACTTACGGAACCATGGCAACCAAGTTGTCTATAAAAGATGTTGCACGTGTTCAGAAATTGCCGTTGTCAGAGGCTAACAGATTGGCTAAACTTGTTCCGGACAGAATTCCGGATAAGAAAAAGGTGACACTCAAAGATGCCATTGAATATATTCCCGAACTGAAAGCTGCTGCCACAGGCTCGGATGTCATAGCCCGTGACACGCTGAAATATGCGCAAATGCTTGAAGGAAATGTACGGAATACAGGTGTGCATGCTTGCGGCATCATCATTGGGCGGCAAGACATTTCAGACATAGTACCCGTATCGACAGCCGAAGATAAGGAAACTGGCGAGAGTATGCTCGTCACACAATATGAAGGTTCGGTAATTGAAGAAACCGGGCTTATCAAGATGGACTTTTTAGGTTTAAAAACTCTTTCCATTATCAAAGAAGCTCTTGAAAATATAAAATATACGACCGGCGAGGAAATAGACATAAACACCATATCGCTGGAAGATCCTAAAACCTATGAGTTGTACAGCTTGGGAAAAACAACCGGCACATTTCAGTTTGAATCGGCCGGTATGCAGAAATATCTGAAAGAACTGCAACCAAGCAAATTTGAAGATCTGATAGCTATGAATGCCCTCTATCGTCCGGGCCCGATGGACTATATTCCATCTTTTATTTCACGCAAGCATGGTCGCGAAGAAATCAAATATGACATTCCCATCATGGAACGTTACCTGAATGACACATATGGAATCACCGTATATCAGGAACAGGTCATGCTCTTGTCCAGACTCCTCGCCAATTTCACACGTGGACAATCGGACGAGTTGCGTAAGGCGATGGGGAAGAAACTGATCGATAAGATGAATTCTCTGAAAGAGAAGTTTCTGGACGGAGGAAAGAAAAATGGACATAATGAGAAAACTCTGAATAAAATATGGGCTGACTGGGAAAAATTTGCCTCATACGCGTTCAATAAATCGCATGCCACATGCTATTCATGGGTAGCGTATCAAACCGCATGGCTAAAAGCGAATTATCCGTCTGAATATATGGCTGCAACACTTTCGCGCAACTTATCCAACATCACCGAAATCACAAAGTTCATGGATGAATGCAAGGCGATGGGCATTAATGTTTTCGGGCCTGATGTCAACGAATCATACCTGAAGTTTTCTGTCAATGCGGAAGGTAATATCCGCTTCGGTATGGCTGCCATAAAAGGTGTCGGAGGTGGTGCAGTAGACAATATTATCCACGAAAGAAACAAAAACGGTAAATTTACAGATATATTCAACTTTGTGGAACGTGTCAATCTCAGTTCCTGTAACAAGAAAAATATAGAATCGCTTGCTCTTGCCGGGGCATTTGATGCCTTTGCAAACATACAGAGAGAGCAATTCTTTGAAACGAATAATAAAGGAGAAACATTTATAGACCAACTCATCAAATATGGAAATAAATATCAGGCAGACAAGCAGCAGGCCACAAATTCCTTATTCGGGGATGATACCTCATTCGACATCGCCCGCCCCGAAATACCCAAAGCAGAACGTTGGTCAGATCTAGAACGGCTCAACAAAGAGCGTGAGCTGATCGGTATTTATTTATCTGCGCACCCGCTCGATGAATACGCTATTGAACTCAAATATGCCTGCAATATGTTGATGTCTGACATCGAAGATAAAGAATCGTTCCGCAACAAGGAGGTAAACCTCGGTGGTCTGGTTTGTGGTGTTCGAGAAGGGATCACAAAAAATGGAAAGCCTTACATGATAATCAAAATCGAAGATTATTCCGGCAGTGGCGAAATAGCACTTTTCGGTGACGATTACATCAATTTCGGAAAATACGGAAGACAGGGATTATACGTATACATAAAAGGTAAAATTCAATCGCGTCGATTCAATGAAAATCAATTAGAGTTGAAAATTCTATCCATTCAGTTGCTCCCTGACGTAAAAGATAAATTGATAGAAAATATCAAAATCATATTGCCTCTGCATGAATTGAATACGCAGATGGTCGAAGAAATCTCCATATTGACAAAAAACAATATTGGAAATACGTTGTTATATTTTGAAATAGTGGATGGCGAAAAAAATATGAAAATCGATTTATTTGCCAGAGGATTGAAAATTGATATAAAAAAAGAACTCATAGATTACCTCGAAGAAAACGAGAATATTCTTTTTACCGTTAATCAATAATTGATTTTCTAATGTATAAAAGTTTCATTATTTTTGTATCTATCGCAAACAATAATAAAAAATAAATTAAATAATTATGGCACTAGAAATTACAGACTCAACATTTGAGAATATCCTAAAATCAGATCAACCCGTTGTTATAGATTTTTGGGCAGAATGGTGTGGTCCCTGCCGTATGGTAGGTCCAATCGTGGAGGAACTAGCCACACAATATGACGGAAAAGTCATTATCGGCAAAGTAGATGTTGACAACAATGATGAAATCACTTCTAAATTTGGCATCAGAAATATCCCAACAATCTTGTTCTTCAAAGGAGGTGAAATTGTAGACAAACAGGTAGGAGCAGCTCAAAAATCAGCCTTAGTAGAAAAAATTGATAAGCTATTGGCTTAATATATTTACATATCATTATGCTACAATAGTTCAATGCTCAAACGAGTATTGGATAAGATAAAAAAAACTACAAGTCATACAAAATGGCTTGTAGTTTTTTATTTTATCAAAATTAGCACAACTCTATAAATTTGTAAAAAAATGTGATAAAAAAAAGCTTATCACGACTTATAGAATATATCTGGCTATCTATTTGTTCGTGAATAGAAGTTGTTGTATTATTAAATTTGCTATATTTGCTTCATACAGTTAATTTTTAAAAGAAAATGAGAGACTTTTTAAAAAATGTTCTGGCAACCTTGGTTGCTTTATTTATTTGCGGGATCATATCTTTTGTGCTATTTCTCTTCGTTATCGGTTTTATAGCAGGAGCCTCGACCGATACTTTTACATTGAAAGAAAATACTGTTTTAAACCTGAAATTAGACGGTATACTAAAAGACAGAGTGCCGACAAAAAATCCAATATATGAAATTCTGCAAATGTCTGAAACCTCAGATATCGGTCTTGACGACATTTTGCAAGCCATCAAAAAAGCAAAAGAAAATGATAATATCAAAGGCATATATATACAAACCGGAATGTTTTCGGCCTCGACTGCCTCATTGAAAGAAATGAGAGATGCTCTGGTTGATTTCAAAGAAAGTGGCAAATTCATTGTTGCCTATTCAGACACCTACACACAAGGATGTTACTACTTATCGTCAATTGCCGACAAAGTAATTCTCAATCCACAGGGTAATCTGGATTTTCATGGTATATCAGCTTCATCCACATTCTATAAAGGATTATTGGAAAAGGTTGGTGTGGAAATGCAGATATTCAAAGTAGGAACTTACAAATCAGCCGTTGAACCATACATTACCAATAAAATGAGTGATGCAAACAAAGAGCAAGTCACTTCATTTGCTAATGATATATGGAATGGTGTGTTGAAAGAAATTTCCGATTCGAGACATATTTCCACCGAACAATTAAATGCTCTGGCAGATACTTTAACGATGCTCCAAGACCAAAAAATGCTGGTTGAAAGTAAAATGGTAGATACTTTGATGTATCAGACTGACGTCAACAAATATTTGAAAACATTGGTAGGCATCGAGCAGGACAAGAAACTGGCATTAGCTGGCATTGACGATATGACAAGTGTTCCGCTATTGAAAGAATCCAAATCGAAAGATCAGATCGCTGTGCTGTATGCCGAAGGTAGTATTATGAGTGGAAGCCCAAGTACAACAGATTTCACGGACATTTATGCCGAATCTCTGATCAAAGAAATTGAAAAACTCAAAGAAAACAAGGATGTGAAAGCTGTAGTTTTTCGTGTGAATTCACCCGGAGGAAGTGCATATGCTTCCGAACAGATATGGAAAGCTGTGTCTGACCTGAAAGCAAAAAAACCGGTTGTGGTGTCGATGGGTGATTATGCAGCGTCGGGTGGTTATTATATTTCCTGCAATGCAACAAAAATCATTGCACAGCCTAATACTCTGACCGGCTCAATCGGTATATTCGGAATGTTCCCGAATGTTGAAGGCTTGACAAACAAGCTTGGCCTCACATTCGATAATGTCAAAACGAATAAATATGCCGACTTTGGGGATATAACGCGTCCAATGCGTGAAGACGAAAAACGTATATTGCAAGCCTATATTGAACGGGGTTATGATCTTTTCCTCACTCGTTGCTCGGATGGTAGAGGTATAGCCAAAGATTCTCTGAATTTGATAGCACAAGGTCGTGTCTGGACCGGAAATCAAGCTCTGAAGATCGGTCTTGTGGATGGCATTGGCGGTATAAGCAAGGCTATAAAGGAAGCTGCCGTATTAGCCAATCTAAAAGATTTCTCGACAAGAGATTATCCTCGCAAGGTAGATTTCTTTGAAACTATACTCAACACAAGCAAAGAAGAGCTGACAGCTCAAGCAGTGAAAGAATATCTGGGAACGGACTATAATCTGATCAAAACAATGAAACAGATAAACAGCCGTGACTATATTCAAGCCGTAATACCATATAACATCGAAGTAAAATAAATAACCTTTTTTGAGTAACAAAACTTTACATATCAATAAATGGTTACGCCCTTTGGCTTGGCTATATGGATGTGCTGTGTTCCTCAGGAACAAGATGTTTAAGTATGGATTACTCAAAAGCAAGTCATATAATGTTCCAATTATTTGTGTTGGCAATCTGAGTGCCGGAGGTACAGGCAAAACGCCTCACATCGAATATTTGATAGAACTGCTGAAAGATAAATATAAGGTCGCAGTATTGAGCCGTGGTTATATGAGAAAAACCTCTGGATTTGTGCTGGCTTCCGATACTCCGAAAAGCAATGAAATCGGAGATGAACCTTGCCAGATAAAGCTTAAATTTCCAAACATAATTGTGGCTGTTTCGGAAAACAGATGCAATGGAATAGAAAAACTGTTGAATTTGCCACCAGAAAAACGTCCGCAAGTGATTTTACTCGACGATGCTTACCAACATAGGTATGTGAAACCATCATATTCTATCCTGCTGACAGACTTCCACCGACCTTACTATAAGGACGAACTTTTGCCGGCAGGACGATTGAGAGAACCTGCCGCTTACTCCGAATGTGCCAACATGATCATCGTCACGAAATGCCCTCCGGCAATAAAACCAATCGATTTACGCATTTTGCAGCACGATATCAATGCATTTCCATATCAAAGCTTGTTATATACATCCATCAAATATGATGTTCTCAAACCTATCTTCAACACGAATAAGCCCGTGCTAAGATTAGACCAGTTGAACAAAAAGCAAGCCTTGCTCATATCGGGTATTGCATCACCTAAGATGCTGATCAGGACTCTCAGGAAATCGGTCGGGAAATTGGAAATTCTGTCTTTTGCTGACCATCATAATTTTTCAAAAAAAGATATCACAAAAATCAATAATATCTTTAAAAACTTGAACGAACCCGACAAACTGATTGTTGTAACAGAAAAGGACGCTGCCCGTTTGCGATCTGCATCGGGACTAACTGACGAAGCAAGAGCGGCAATGTATAGTTTGCCTATCCGAATATCATTTGTCAGCAAAGAAGACGAAGAAATGTTTAATACAAAAATACTTGAACATGTTAGAAAAAATACAAGAAACAGCCACCTACATCAAAAGTAAAGTTGCTGTCATTCCTAATTATGCGATCATTTTAGGAACAGGTTTGGGAGAATTGGTAAATATTATTACCGACAAGAAAGAATTGCGTTACGATCAGATCCCCAATTTTCCGGTATCGACCGTAGAAGGCCACAGTGGAAAACTCATTTTTGGCAAGCTAGGCGGTACAAACGTCTTGGCAATGCAAGGCCGCTTTCATTTCTATGAAGGATATGACATGAAACAGGTAACCTTTCCTGTCCGTGTATTCAAAGCTCTAGGCATCGAATATCTATTTGTATCGAACGCCGCGGGTGGAATGAATGGAAGTTTCGACATTGGCGACATCATGCTCATTGAAGACCATATAAACTTGTTTCCCGAACATCCATTGAGAGGTAAAAACTTTAACGAATTAGGTACACGTTTCCCTGATATGAGCGAAGCCTACAGTAAAGAACTGCGCAAGATGGCATCTGATATTGCCAAAGAAAACAATATCAAATTGCAGCATGGCGTTTATGTAGGCACATCAGGCCCTACATTTGAAACTCCGGCAGAATACAATTACTTCAAAATTATTGGAGGTGATGCAGTAGGTATGTCCACAGTGCCGGAAGTGATTGTTGCCAATCATGCTAAAATGAAGGTGTTGGCATTTTCTATTATTACCGATCTGGGTGTAATAGGCAAGATCGTTGAGGTTTCACACGAGGAAGTACAGGAAGCAGCTAAAATTGCTCAACCCAAGATGGCTTTCATCATGGAAGAAATTATAAAAAGACTTGGATAGTTTTAAATTAATCCACAATTAAAAAAACGAGAGGAAAGACTAATTTGAAATTAGTCTTTCCTCTTTTATATTTTGTTGCAATTGGAACCTCCGTTCTACTCTACATAAAGAACCAATCCTTTCAAATATTCGCCTTCGGGATGATAAATATTGATCGGATGATCGGCTGGCTGAGTCAATTGATGTAATATTTTGACACTGCGTCCCGACATAGCTGCTGCACTGAACACTGCCATACGAAACATATCTTTACTGATCACTTGTGAACAGGAAAATGTAAATATAATTCCACCTTTCGCAACTTTCTCAAATGCAATTGCATTTAGTCGTTTATAACCCTGCAACGCATTTTTCACCGCACCCCGATGTTTAGCAAAAGCAGGAGGGTCAAGAATAATAAGATCATATGCCCCTGTTTCCATATTCTCTAGATACTTAAAAGCATCTTCGGCAAATGCTTTATGCCGGACATCATCTCCAAAATTCAGCTTTACATTCTTCTCGGTCAGCATAATTGCTTTTGCCGAACTATCGACCGAATGCACGATTTTAGCTTCTCCACGCATAGCATAGAACGAAAATCCACCCGTATAGCAAAACATATTCAACACAGACCTGCCCTTAGAATATTTCTCCAGCAAAGACCTATTATCTCTCTGATCTACAAAAAAGCCTGTTTTTTGCCCTTTAAGCCAGTCTGCACGAAATCTAAGGCCGTTTTCTATAGCTTCATCACTGATGGTATCATTGCCTTTTAGAAGATAACCGTCTTCGGAAGAAAGATTTGCCTTGAAAGGTAGTGTAGATTCAGATTTATAGTAAATATTTTGAAGTGAATCTTTCAATACCGCTCTAAGAGCATCGCACACATCCATTCTATTTAGGTGCATTCCTGCCGAATGAGACTGCATGACAGCTGTATTTCCATATACATCAACAATAAGTCCGGGCAAGTTATCACCTTCACCATGAACCAGACGATAAGCGGTATTGTTCTCGGACACCACTCCAATTGCCTTACGCAAATCATAGGCGATGGAAATCTTCTCAATCCAATAACGGGAGTCTATCTCCTGTTCCGAAAAAGAAAGTATACGTACCTCTATGCTCCCGATCTGATAATGTCCGATACCCAAAAAGTCTCCTTTAGAAGAATAGACACTCACTATTTCACCTTCGGCAAGTCCATTGTCACGTTTGTCAATAGCACCCGAAAACACCCAAGGGTGAAAACGCAGCAAAGCCTCTTCTTTCTTCGGTTTCAATATTACTTTTTTGTATGGCATTTTATTTTGAGTTCTTTAAGAGTGAAGACAACTTATTATATATTTTCAGGCATGCCCAAGCGTCTATAGATGCATACATCTTTTGTGCATTAGATAATTCTTCTGCATCCCAATTGGACAACCGTTGCGATTTTGATATTTTTTTATCAAACAAAATTGCATAGATCCTTTGCAATCCGGCTTCTTTGAGTCCGGCATTTTTCGCCACTGTCTGCAATTCAACAAATCCTCCAGGAATGAAGTCAGGGACACGTTTCCTGATTGCTGAAAAATCATCTTTCAATGAAAGTCCAATTTTATTCACATTCGGATTGGACAAAAGCTCGATAAGATTTTGCGGAAAATCTATCTTATTGAGGCGAAAAAGAAAAGTTTCATGTTCCGTAGCCAACTGAACCAATGAGATTTTATATGACTTCCCTTTGGCAAATGCCGGGCGGGTTTCTGTATCAAAGCCAATGAATGTAACTTTTTTTAGCCGTTCCATGGCTTCTTCAACCTCTTTCTCTGTCTGGATGATGCTTATTTCTCCATCAAAAACCTCTACCGGAAGTTCCGCAATTTCCGCTTTTGAAATATTCTCTACCACATCTCCTCCTCGCTTTGTAAAGATTCGTCATTCTCATTATCTACGTCAATCGCGGCATACTTCAATGCATGTAATGCTCTCAGCACATTGGTAAGCTTCTGCCCCCAATAGAGTTTGAAATTTTCATTGCAGACAAACAATGCATCGTTCATATTTTCTTCTATCCCACGTTCATATATTGTGATGAAGTTTTTCAAGTCCTGATAGATATCGGTCAAATCTTCCGAAATGCTCGCTCCTATTGGAGTATCACTGAACTTCATGTCTTCTACAAAAACCTCTAAATATGCGTCATCTTTAGCATAGACTGCAAACAAGCGTGAAAATATATAGTTATACATATCTTCCGTTACTTCAATCTCAGGATTTTCATCGTCCTGCAATGCTGTTTCAGGCAACATAGATACTTTTAGATATAGCAGAGGCAACAGCTTCGTAAGTTTGTCGGTGAGTGCTATGGTATCCTCATCCTCAAAAGTCTCCAGATATCCGCAATATTGGACAGCAACAGTTACAAACTCAATTGCATCCCTCGAATAGACTATCTTTTTTAGTTCCGGCTCCATTTTATTTTATTTGGCTGACGCAAATTTAGTATAAAAAAACAAACCAACAGAAAAGATCACAATTCATCTTTCATTTTTGAGAGAATCATCCGCAGTTCCGCCACACCTTCGGATGCCCCTTTCACTATAAAGTGAATGCCTTCTGTATAAGTCTTCACCTCATTAGGATCAATCAGAAAGATAGGCACATTCTTCCGGATATAATTGATTAGTCCTGCCGCTGGATAAACATTCATTGAAGTTCCGATAATTACCAACACATCAGCCTCCTTGACGATATCAATAGCCTCTTCTATTGCCGGAACAGCCTCTCCAAACCACACAATATGAGGACGAAGCTGTGATCCATCTTCAGCTTTATCGCCCAAATGTATGTCCGAATTGTCAGGGGTGAGGGTGTAAATAAGATCAGGATTTTTAGTAGAACGCACCTTAACCAGCTCGCCATGCAAATGAAGAACCTTTGTGCTACCTGCTTTTTCATGGAGATTATCCACATTCTGTGTAATAACAGAGACATTATAATCCTTTTCCATTTCTGCCAGACCTACATGCCCTGCATTGGGTTTCGCTAAGAACGATTCTCTACGACGCACGTTGTAGAAATTCAGAACTAATTCGGGGTTTCTGAAAAAACCTTCCGGTGTTGCCACATCTTCTACACGATACTGTTCCCATAATCCTCCGGTGTCTCGAAAAGTGGAAATACCACTTTCTGCACTCATGCCTGCTCCGGTGAGTACAACTATTTTTTTCATATCAAAAAAATTATTTCGTTGATCCAAAAATACAAAACATGGATCATAATGATACTAAGATATAAAATAGTTTTATGAGAAAGCCAAAGCCTTAAGTTTGATAAGTAAAAGTATTATCCTACTTCACAGTATTTTCCGCAATCTTCTCAGCATCCAGATCAGCTTTCGATTTACTTTGGGTGACAAGATACACACCTAAAAGAATGAGTATGGCAGAAATGATTTTTTCGAGTGAAAACTTATCCTGCCCGATCATAATTGCCACAAAAGAAGCCACCAGAGGTTGCAAATTATTATACATTGCCATCGTCGTGGGACGCATCCGTTTTTGCACCATCGGCATCAACATGTAAGTGATATAAGTGGCACCAAGAAGTACAAACCCAACCAATAGATAGGGTACTATATCTGCTTGTTCAAAAAGATTTGCTGAAACTATATCTTTGGATGCAAAAGGCAATAAAATTATTGTTGAATAGAGAAACATCCACTTCATCATAGTCACAGCTGAATATTTTTTCGAGATGTTTTTTGTCCATATCAAATAAAAAGCATAAAAGAATGCACCACTGGCAACCGCCAGATTACCCTGAAGACTACCTCCTTGAGTGCCCCCATGATGTGTAGAGTAGACTAAAAAAATTGCACCAATAGCTCCGATAATAACACCTCCGAATTTTTTTGCAGTGATAGGTTCTTTCAATACAATAGCTGCTATTACCATTGCAAACAAAGGGCTAGCGGTAGTGATGATCGAAGCATCGACTGGTGAAGTTGTAGCCAGTCCATAGACAAACGAACCTTGATTGAGCACAATACCGAATATGCCACCAAAAAAGAGAGTCACCATATCTCTTTTTTCCACTTTTTCTTTTGGTAAAAAGAACGAAGTTACCCAGAATGCACAAGTCGCAAAAGTCATTCGCAACACAGTCAGCCCAAATGACGATATGTATCCTTCACTCAGAATATATTTGCTGACTGGCATATTCAGACCAAATATAAGTGCTACGAAGAACATGATCACATGTCCTTCTTGTTTTTGAGTAAGTTTCATTTCATACCTCAATTAAGCTTCATCTCCAAATTCCATCAAATAGGCTTTGATAAATTCATCAATGTCTCCATCCATCACACTGTTAACATTCGATGTCTGATAGTTTGTACGATGGTCTTTCACCCTGCGGTCGTCGAATACATAGCTGCGGATTTGCGATCCCCACTCTATTTTTTTCTTTCCGGCTTCTACCTGCGATTGCAGACGGCGTCTTTTCTCCAACTCCAATTCATAGAGTTGTGATTTCAAAAGACGTATTGCATTGTCTTTATTTCCGAACTGAGACCGACTTTCTGTATTTTCTATAACAATTTCTTTTTCTTCTCCGGTTTCATCATCTTTGTATGTGTAATGCAAACGAACTCCTGTTTCCACTTTGTTCACATTCTGTCCACCAGCACCACTGGAACGGAATGTATCCCATGTGATGTCGGACGGATTCACATCTATCTCAATGGAATCATCGACTAACGGAACCACAAACACAGAAGCGAAAGAAGTCATCCGTTTACCTTGTGCATTATATGGCGACACACGCACCAAGCGATGAACACCATTTTCAGATTTCAGATAACCATAAGCAAAATCTCCTTCAATTTGCATTGTCGCAGTTTTTATTCCGGCTTCTTCTCCGTCTTGCCAATTGGTAATCGTGATTTTGTATCCTTTCGATTCACTCCAACGCTGATACATCCGGAAAAGCATCAAAGCCCAGTCCTGACCTTCGGTTCCTCCGGCTCCACTGTTTACCTTCAACACAGCACCCAACTTATCTTCTTCGCGACGAAGCATATTTTTCAATTCCAGATTCTCAAGAATCTGCATCGCATTTGCATAAGCATCATCGACCTCTTCTTCGGTCGTAATACCTTCTTTCTGAAAATCGAAAGCCAGTTGAAGTTCTTCAGTTGCAGCTTTCACTTCATTATATCCATTGATCCAGCCTTTTATCTCGCGGATCTTTTTCATCTGCTCTTCGGCAGTTTTGTTGTCCAGCCAAAATGCCGGATCTTGTGTTCTTATTTCTTCTTCTTCGAGTTGGATTGTCTTTGCATCGACGTCAAAGATACCCCCTCAACGCTTGCTCGCGTTCCAACACATCTTTGAGTTGGTCTATTGTAATCATAAAATTGGTTACGTTTATGTTTATACTTATTTTGGGATACAAAAGTACTGAAATATTGTTATTTAAAGAATATTTGGTGATAAATGGTGATGCTGCAGGTATAGAATCTACCCGTAATCCACATACAATACACTAAATATCAAACACATGAAAATATTAGGAACGACAATAAAAAAGATTTAACCCTTTCTTTTTTTCCAAACCTGATAGGAATTGATTATGTTTTGCCATAAAACATAAGCTCCCGGACCAATCGTGGATATAGGATTGAGATAAGTTTGTGCCATCCAGATGGCAAGTATTGTGTTTTTTTGACCAAGTCCCTGACCTGCTGCAATACGGTCATTATAGCGTGAGCCAATTGTTTTTCCCAGAATAAATTGCAAACAACATACCACAAGTGAAGCCAATGCAATGTAGACCTCTATTAGAAAATCTACATCTTTTTTCTGCTCATCCACTATGAACTGTACAATTTGAGCTGAAACTAACAATAATGCAATATTCCACAAATAGAACGACACAGATTGAGCTTTTTGCACTTTCCGATGCAATGGTGATGCACATTTTCTGAACAAAATAGCCAATATGAATGGAAACAGAAGTAAAATAACAACATTTTTACCGATCCTTAGGGTAGCATCGATGAACGATACATCACCTTGAGCATTACCAATAAGTGCAAAAATAATGGGTGCACAAATTGCCACCGAAATATTGCTGATCAGGCTATAAGCAGTGAGGCTTGCCGTATTACCGCCCAACATGCCGGTGATAACAACAGCTGATGTGGCAGTCGGAGCTAAAACACAAATCATAGCACCCTCACCTATAGCCTGATCTATGAAACTGAGGACAAAATAGACACCGATACTTCCCACTATCTGGATGAGAAGAAGCCATAGATGCATTTTCTTTAATTTCAAATCCTTCAGTTCTATATTACAATAAGTGATGAAGAGCATCACAAATATAAGATAGGGTGTCAGGAATGAAAACCGTTGAAAAAAGAAATAAAAACATATACCTATTGTCATTGTAATAGGCATCATATATGATTTCAATTTACCCAGATATGCAGCAAAAGACACTTTATTTCTATTTAGAGGAATAATATAATCAGTTATCAAAAATTAAGGCGCAGCCTTTCACATCTTTGAGTTGCCCGTTGTCGAAAGCCAATTGGCCATTGAGGTATGTCTTTTCTATAGTGGACGACAAAGTTTGTCCTTCAAGTGGTGACCATCCGCATTTATACAAAATATTGCCTGCATCAACCGTATATTCTTTGTTTGGATTCACCAACACCAGATCGGCAAAATAGCCGGGACGAATATATCCACGTTTATGCACACGAAACAATGTTGCCGGAGCATGACACATTTTGTCCACAACCTGCTCTTTCGTTATTTTACCCTGCATGGATAGATGGAGCATCATCTGCAGTGAATGTTGCACCAGTGGTCCACCTGATGCAGCTTGCAGGCTTCCTCCTTGCTTTTCGTTCAACAAGTGAGGTGCATGATCTGTCGCTATCACATCTAACTTACCGGACAAAAGTCCCTGCAAAAGTGCATCCCTATCTTCCTTAGTTTTCACAGCAGGATTCCATTTGATACGTGTGCCATACT
The DNA here is from genome assembly GCA_047974325.1 of Dysgonomonas sp. Classification (GTDB taxonomy): domain Bacteria; phylum Bacteroidota; class Bacteroidia; order Bacteroidales; family Dysgonomonadaceae; genus QVMP01. Next base: position 15,104 of record JBKECE010000252.1, read on the forward strand.
TTTCATAATCTGCATCAGAAAACCAAAGGTGATGCACACAAACTTCTCCGGTTATTTTTTTCTCTATCAAAGGTTTTTTGTCAAATAAGGTAATCTCTTTTGCTGTAGACAAATGTAGTATATGCAACCGTGTATCATATCGGTCTGCAAGTTCAATAGCTTTGGCAGACGACTGATAACAAGCCTCAGCACTGCGAATCAACGGATGATACTTTATCGGGATATTCTCACCAAACAAGGATTTGTAATAATCTATATTTTTCCTAATGATTTCTTCTTCCTCACAATGAGTTGCTATAAGCATATCTATTTCAGAAAAAATGGCTGCTAATGCTTTTTTATTATCCACCAGCATATTTCCTGTAGATGAACCCATAAATATTTTTATGCCGCACACTTCCTTCGCATTCACTTTTTTAAGTTCTTGCTGATTGTCGTTTGTTGCACCCAAATAAAATGAATAATTTGAATATGACTTATTGGACGCGGCTTCAAATTTATCATGCAATGCCTCTATCGTAGTTGTTTGCGGTTTTGTATTAGGCATTTCCATATATGAAGTAACACCTCCCGCTATCGCAGCACGGCTTTCTGTAAAAATATCACCTTTGTGCGTCAGTCCGGGATCACGAAAATGAACCTGATCATCTATCACACCCGGAAGCAACCACAATCCGGAAGCATCAACAACCTGAGCACGAGACAATATGTTTTCGGGAACCTGAGTTTTGTAAATTTCTTTTATCAACTCTCCTTCGATGAGTAGCGAACCCTTAAACGACTGGCCTTCGTTTATGATCGTAGCATTATGAATTAAAATCATGTCAACAAGAATATTTTTATCATCCTTCGTAATTCTATCGCAAAGATACGATGTTCAGGTTTGAAAAACAGAACAAAAAACAAAAGTTTCTTCCTTTAAGAAAAAAACTGCTCCGAATCCGTTTTCAGTCTCGTTTCGGTGAAATCGTTCTATATTTCCTATAACTCGCAACAACCAGCAACAAAGCGGCCAAAACCGATACAACCAGAATAATTCCGGTTTTATCAAATTGTATTTCTCCTGCATAGCTGTGCATCCCGCCAAGAAAATAATTTACACCGAAATAAGTCATCAACACAGACGAAAAAGATAAAAATCCAAAAACATGAAATGTGAATGTATTGGTGAATATTTTTATATTTTTCTCATGAAAAATGAGACTGTAAATCAAGAATGTGATGAGTGCCCACACTTCCTTCGGATCCCATCCCCAATACCTTCCCCACGATATATTTGCCCATACAGCTCCGATAAAGATGCCGGCTCCAAGAAAAAATATTGCAGGATAGAGACACAATTGACTGTAAACTTTGTTTCGTTCCAATAAATCAATTGTGGTTTGGGCTCTTCCTTTTCTCGAAACAAGTATTTGTATCAGAGAAACTAAACTGTTCAGAGCCACAAATGCAAGCAGCGTGTAGGCAATCATAATCACCGACACATGAATGCTCAAAAGTGGAGAAGACAAAACCGGAACAAGGGGCGTTATTTTAGGATTCATCATACCCAAATGAGCCACCAATAGGCTGCATCCAGAAATAAGGAAACCAAATGGAATGACAACAGGCATTCGACGTCCAAACAAAAGAGCAATCAGCATGCTGAACCATGCAATGATAAGCATTGTTTCAAAGCCATTGCTAAACGGCAATCTTCCACCAATATATGTACGTAGAAATATAGAATAGGTGTGAATCAGAAAACAGGCTAAAAGCGCAAAATAAAAGATTTTATTTGCTGCTCTTTGTTTTTTATCGGGCAGACTGAAATTCAATATCAGTGCCAAAATGCCCAATGTGAAGCCTGACATGAACAATATCGACGTAAAGTCTGTTTTCAGATAAATTAATTCTACATTTCTATGAAACTCTGAAGGTAGGATATTACCTGCATTTTTTTTCTGAAATTCTGCAATTTTTTCGAGCTCTGCATCAGCAGATTTATCATCATTTGCTGTCAATGCCTTATAGTAACTAAAAAGAGAATTCCTTATCATATCGATATGTTCCTGCTCTTGCTCCAATCTTAAATTCTGAGTTGGATAGTACCATTTCAGCCGTCCGTTTACGGTGATCGGATAGAGTTGCAGCAGGCTTCCACCATGCAACATATTTATGAGTTGTATTTTATCGTTCAGTTTAACAATTTCTTTCTGTTTCGGAGTCTTTGACATCTCCATATCAGGCTGATTTTCAAAATATTTTGCAAGCTTATATGTACCTTCTGAATCAAAGAAATCCTGTAAAGCAGCATTTTCAGACTCAGCATTCAACAATTTTTTCAATTCAGGATCTTCTATTTTGAACAGAGCCACTTGCTCCCATTTGTTTGGAAAGAAGAGGAAAGACATCAAAAACTGATTAGAATTGAGATAGCTAAACGAGGTTTTCCCTGTCAGCTTCAACGTAAAATCATGCGCAAAAGTCGCCACCGGAGTTATTTTTCCATCATAGAGCATCCACAACGAACCGAACTTATCAGCCTGACTTCTGGTCACTGTGAGACCATCCGGTGTGATCGTCTGGGAAGTCACAGAAAGTGGCAAGCCAAGCAATAGAAGCATTCCAACCTTTTTCAGTAAAGGATTTGCTAAAAGCTTTCTGAAAGCATTTTGAGGAGACCACAGATACCACAGCATTGACAACATAAACAGTCCGTATCCTATGTATGTCAGAGCAATTCCCCATACATCATGGTTGACACTGAGCACGCTTGTTTGCCAATCATCCTCGAAAGAGGTCTGATAGAAACGATAACCATCATAGCTGTATATATTGTTCATTGAAACCATTGCTGACAGGCTATCATTAGTCCTTTGATCGGAAATCGAAATTCGTGACACATAGTCGGCCGGAGCATTTGTACCCGGATAGTAAGCAATATAAAAAGTGTCTAATTTGACCTCAAAGTCTAATTTGAGAATATCCGTATCGGCTTTCACCAAATTGTTTGCAACCCCCTTGTTCAAAATCATATACCCATGCTGCGCTGTCAATTTTGTGCACAATGCCCCAATCAGGATAACGATGAACGAAGCATGAACAAGCAAAAGCGGAATATTATTGTACATTTTTCCTTTCACAATTCCTATAATACTGAGAATGACAACAACTCCCCAAACAGCACAAAACCACCAAGTACCGTATATATGACTGTACACAAAGTCCGAACCATTCGCTTTTTCTACGAAAGTGGCAACTGACAAAATAACAACCAGAATCACGATGCTCCAAAAAGGAAGCCTGCGCATGGCAAATAATTCTTTTATTTTCTGAATAAACATAATTTCTGATCCGTTAAGTCATTTAAATTGAAGTATATGAAAATATACCGCCAAGAGATGCAAAGATACAATAAAATATATCTGAACATTTCTTCGCGGTAAATATGAAGACTGACGTACTATTAAAATGGCTGAAACAGATTATTCTCTATTTCTTTTATAGCAATACATTCTATTTCTATGAGCCACCCCGGACGGCAAACCGGAGCCAATACGATCACTTTGGGTATTTCCGCATAATATTTATTCAAATATGCAAAAACTATTTCGTAATCGGCCGTATCCCGCAGATAAACGATCATCTTGGCTATATCCTGCATACCGGTTTCCGCTTCGGCAAGAAGCATGCTTATATTCTCAAGAGTCCGTTCAATCTGCTTTTCAATAATAGTAGGTGATACGATATTACCTTTATTGTCAATGCTTGCCGTGCCCGACACGTATATTTGACGGCGGTCTCCATAATCGACAGCTGTGGCACGTTCAAAAGTCACTCCGTACTCATACGTCGGATTCAGATGAGTTGGAGCATATAAATACCGGATTTGTTCATTTCTAATTCCTTTCACGGAATAAGCATCCATCAAAACCAATGACTGCGGATGCAAATATCTTCCTTCTATACCCGTGCTGGCAAGATAGTGAGTATCTTTTGTCAAACCTTCACGATCAAATGCTTTGACACGAGCTTCCACCATCTTTGTATAGTGTATGTCGACACCTTGCACATAGATCCATGTGCGAATGCAATTATCTTTCAACGTGCAATCATGCTTGGATAAGAGATCGCTATATGTATTAAAGATATACTCGGTTTCAGCATATTCGTCCTGCAAGGGTTTTTGCAGTTGCATATTATATAAATGCCTGAAATGAGGTCTTTCCATGATATGCGTTCCACTTTCGTCAACAACAATTTTGCTATCAGCAACAAAATAAGCCCAAACGGAAACTTTTGTGCCATTCAAAGGCGGTTGTTGCACGATGGAAACAGCCACGGCATCGTCTTTTGTGCTTTTCAAGAATTCCGCTTGATTGACCGCATCACTTACAAAATATCGTTTCAATATCAAAGATGAATTTTCCAGCTGTTCATCAGCTTGTAATCGTTTCAATGCTTCTTCAATATCAAGGAATTGAGTCTTGGCATTTCTGAACTTGTCATTCAATTCAATCATCGCATGAAACTCAGCCACGCCATTTATAGGGTAGAATGCTCCAATATTGACTGTTACAGCAAGATCAGGCCATTCTATTTTTGTATATTTCACGTCTTTTTATTTCTTTATTTTATTCGTTTTTAGCTCCGGCTTCAATCCATTCTTTTGCAAGAACCACATCTTCATCTTTCAGTGAAGACAGACTTGAATGGATATTTGTCAGTGCAAATCCATTTAATACATCCATCAGGAAGCTGCCGGAAGCACTGCCAGGGAGTACGCGCACTTTTGAAGAATTATTTTTCGCTACCACATTCACAAGATGTGAATAGCTTTGTCCTTCAGTCAAATAAAGCCCTGCGGCGGCGGATGCTCCTCCACCATGACAGGCTATACACTGACTGAAAAGTTGTTTCTGCAAGCGGGCATAAGTCAATAAGTTAATATTGCGGGATGGAAGCACAACATTTGCCGTAGGCGTTGTCTCAAAATCATTATCATAAAATGACAACATCTTCTTGTTACCTGTCTTTTCAACCAACCACAACCCTACTCCATGCGTTCCTTCAGGAATGTCCGGAAATGACACACTGATGATTCCATCGGCATTGGGCTTTGAAATTTCTTTGTATGTCAACGGCTCCGTATCGGAACTGTTTGCATATGTTACAAATAATATCTTGTATTCTTCAGGAAAAGCATTTAATCCTTCAAAATAAAATGATGCAGACACACTAACGTATACTTTTTCATAATTTTCGTCTTTGGGATAAATATCTCCACTATCGCATGCCCACAAAAAGAATGAAAGAGCCACCCCAATCAGACAGAATATGTTGTTAAATTTTCTATTCATCACACAAATTCTTTAGAAAGAAAATTGAAGCATAACCTGTGCATAGTGCTTTGCCAAGCCTAGATCGTCTTCGTCACGTTCGATTTGATCGGTGTGTCCCCACTTTCCAAGATATTGATACATAGCCTGCAATTTCAAATTATATCCGGCAATGAAATAGTTGAACCCCAGAGAAGGAGCATTCAATATTCCATCTGTTTTTTGTGAGTTTCTGTCAAAGAAATCATAGCGTGCAGCTAATTGTATCTTATCTGTTACAAAATAACCTCCCTGCACATAACCTCCAAGAAAATTATACGCCGGAGAAATATTTTGTTTTTTCACAAATTTCATATTCAACCAATATGCTTCACCTGTAAAATACCAACGATTATAGAGATATGCCAATTCCAATCCCGCACGAAAATCGTTACTTGCCTGCCAGTTTGCTTCCACATTATACGATGTGGATAAGGCAACAAGAATCTTCTCATTATGCAAATCATCAGGACTACCCTGATGTGTAGGCATTACTCCTTTAGGCGTATATGCAAATCGACCGGCATAGAGCAAAGAAGGGATACCAAGATCATCGCTCAATGTTTTTTTAGCTCCATTCACACTTATGCCCGTACCATTAAAGATACCAATCTGATATCCCCATTTATTTTTTAACAATCCATGAACCTGCACACCCAAATCAAAACCGGTGGCTATGTTCGGATTCACAGAGTTGATTGAGTAAGGAATAGATACAGCGGTGGTCAGAGACATTGGCAAAGTGGGGAAAAGAGTTTCACCCAACGTTGTCAGATACGCCTGATTGTATGGAGTTTTAAACTTACCAACACGAAAACGCAGTTCATCTTTCAAATTCAGATCGAACCATGCCTGTTGGAGCAATGCATCGCCGGACTGTGCTGCGTTCAGAGTAAGGTTGAAAGTAATTTTGCCAAAAGCCTTACCTGCAAAACCTATCAGAGCATTGCCAATTTCAAAGCCACTGTTCGCTACATTATCCTGATCGGACAGTTCAAGACCTTCATCATCATAATAATTAAATTTTGCAGAGGTCTGAACAAGAACAAAGGGTTTAAAGGTAAAATCTCCGGCTTTACTTTCAAAACTGAATCCTTTTTTTCCGGCCAAAGGTATTACATCACTTTCAATGTATTTGTCGTGATTTTCTGTATCTTTCACACCTTCCTGTGCCAATAAGCTGTTGGAGATGAGCAGTGTGAAAAAGATTAATGCTTTTACTTTCATTATGATTGTACTTTATTTGTTTTCTATTGATTGTTTTATAGAGACTTGAGAAAAATAATAAGAGCATCTCTGTCGTCTTTTGACATACGGCTAAATAGTTCACGTGAAACAGCTCCTTCTCCATCGTGCCACATAATGGCTTCGATGAAATTGCGGGCACGTCCATCATGCAGAAAATGAGTATGCCCATTCACTGTTTCCTGTAAGCCAATTCCCCAGAGCGGAGTTGTACGCCACTCATAGCTTCTCGCCGATCCGGTCACAACATGATTGTCGAGTCCTGCTCCCATGTCATGCAGCAAGAAGTCGCTATAAGGATGAATCGTTTGTCCGGACAGCCAAGGAAGGCGGGTTCCATTCAACAGCACAGGAGCATCCTGACGGGTATGAAGCGTTGGTGTGTGGCACAGATTACACTTCGCTTTGTAGAAATTTGCTTCACCGCGCTTCACTGTCTCATTGTTTACATTCCGTCTGGCAGGCACACCAAGCGAACTCAGATATAAATCCACATCTTCCATGTCTCTGGTTGATATCTGGATTCCATAGTGACTGTATCCGATGTTTTGAGATTGACCTTCGCTCACCTCTAATGGATAACGGTCACTGGTGACACCCAAATCGGAAGAAAATCCCAATTCGACGGTCAAATCGGCATGATGCGCTTTGTTGCCACCTACACCCACATATTGTTTGTTACGTTCTGTGATAATGCTCAGCCTACCCGATATTCCATATTCGGGATAATTGCTCTGCGCTGCCAACCTTCTTAGTTCATCCGTATCCAATGCCATGATTTGTCCCATGCCGACATGCCTCAAGGGAATGTGCACATCTACAATCAAATCTTCCGGTTTAATGCTGTCTGCATACCATTCGGATATAGAATAATGAGGTGTAACCAAAGAATATTTTTCGCCATCGGGAAAAGAATATTCTTTTTCTTCGTAAGTGGCTTTCAGTTTACCTTCTGCTTTCACTCCAAATATAGACTGATCGTGTAAAACACGTCCATATTGTCGAAAAAATTTGCCGTTCTTACGGGTAATGTAAACTAACATAGAAGAGAATCCACCGGAACCGGAACCACCTTCGGAAAACAGAGTTGGGAAAGTACGCCCTGCATTCTTATGACAACTACCACACGAAAAACCAACATATAATGGACCTAATCCACCTTGTGTGGGGTCGCTCTGGTCACTCGTTCTTGGATCGTCATACAATTGATCCCCTTTATTGAATCTATCCAACAATGCTCCTGTAACCCAACTGGATGGCGTGTCGTAAGCTCTGATGCTTGTCATAAAGACAGTTGATCTGCCGGCCGATAATTCAGCCGGATCTGCAACCTTACCATTCGGTTTCAGGATGATATCGTCTTCATTATCACTATCACTACATGCTGTAAATGCTGCAACACATAAAAGTATTACAGCACTGATCAGCATTTTTATATTCTTATCAAAGAAATATTTCATATCAAATATGGCTTATATAGTCGGCACTTTATTCAGAAAAAGTGCGAAAAATTAGTTGATCGGAAAATAGTATATATAAGACAGAAGAAAAATGGAGGCGAGCTGTTTGGCAACACCTCCCTGATCTTTATCTCAGATTTTTAATCTTAGCCAATGTTGTTTCCAAATCTGCACATGCTTCCATTGCAGCATCGACCTTAGCTCCGGTAAGATTGTTACGGAAGGGACGATCCATTTTTGTAATAGCATTATAGGCAGCTTCTATTGAAGCAGTCACTTCAGCATCGAGCGAAGCATTTTTGCTTTTCACAAAAACAGAAAGACTGTTAGCACTTGCATTTGTGGAAGTCTTGCCTCTGCCTCCGAAATAAGAATTACGGATACTCACAATGTTATTGGAATAGTCATCAATAGAATTCCAGCTATACCAAGATTCTACCTGTAGCACAGCCTGACTTTGGTTACCATTTTTAGCTTCTCCGTTTGGACCTCCTATTTTTTGAGAACCAACTTCACCGGCAATATCAATACATCCGTCAATAATTTGATCTACCGCATCATCCAATGAGCCGAATGCTCCGGTTGCTTGTCCAGATATTTTGAATGAATGAGCGAAATTATACAGATCGGGGTTGAATTCCAATTCCTCAATAAGTGTCAGATCACGACCTGTAATACCTTCTGATCCATGCCATGCAGACCAAAGTTTAACGCAATCGTTTCTCAAATATTCTGTTGCAGCAATCAGATAAGTTTTTTCACGAGGTGTAAGCGTTGTGTAATCTTTAGGGCTGTTCAACCCATTTTCGTCAGCCACTTGATTTTCTCCTGAAAAAATAAGATATTCAATTGTGTGAAAACCATGAACATTAGAAGACGCAATGGAAGTTTCATCTATATCTATATTCGAATTAAGAATCTTATCTATCTGGTCTTTGTCCAAAGGCCATGAGTCAAGAGAAGGGTCGAGGCTCAATCTTTCGGCCGGACCAAACAAGAAACCTTCACTTTGTTCCCAAGGAATGCGGGCGGCACGCCAAGCTGCACAGACAGCGTTCAATCCATCTTGTGAGGGTTCTGCATTGAATGCCTCAACAGCATCATACAAAGCCCAGCACTTATCTTTCATATCACTATATGTTACGATTACAACATCGTCCACGTATGTATCAATAGATGCAGTAAAATCATATCCATAACCAACGTCACCATCAACTCCATCGCTACTTTCATCACACGACGTAAAAATTAGAGCAAATATTGTTAATAATGACCACAAACAAAAGTTGAATTTTTTCATTCCGAATAAATTATTTAGTTAGAATTATATTTAATAAGGTTGTATCATTTTTGAAAAAACCATCCGGTATATGCCAAAGCCAGACTGAACGTATTTTCATCATTATAATCACCCCTGTTGAGAGTTCTTTTGGAATAATCAGCTTTCAAAACCATATTCGGAAGCAGGTAATAATTCAGCCCAATGGTGTATACATCCCGTTTGTTTCTCGGCATTTCGGCCATACCAGATTCCACATTCTGAGCACTGTTATAATATTCATAGCGTGCAAAAGGCATCAGCTTTTCTTTCGTGTTGAAAAATGAAAGGACATTGTATCCGGCTTCGATAGAATACGACACTGCATTTTTAGCAACAGGAGTACGCGCAAAATTGGTAGCCTTGGATATCGATTTATTGATCTGAGATAAGCGTCTCGATGCTCCCAGGTTACCGTATATGGCATTTCCTCTCACTGCAAAGTTTTTTGTAAGATATTGAACATCAAATGTCCCGATAGATACAGGAGCTTTAATGCCGTTCATTTTCTCAGGTTTACTCGCATTCTTTGCTGTGTTGTTGAAATATCCTGAAGCACCTATCCGTAAATTCTTTATTCCTGAATATTCCAATCGTCCGGCAAAAGCAGGACTTGTCATCACGGCTGTTTCAAACATTCCTTGCTTACCACCCTGAATCCAATTTTCGGAAGAAAATCCATTCGGGTCGAGTCCATTCACAACCATCAGTTCATACCTGAAACCCGATATATAACCCAAAACAGAAATACCCGTTTCGTGCCATGTACATGGAAGTATTGTCATTTCACCTTCGGGACGTGCCGATGTAAAGAACAAAGTAGGTTCATGATGTGCATTGGTGATACCGACAGGCACAATCATATGCCCTGCCCTAATATTGAACGCATTGCTGAATCTTTTAGTTATATGAAATTGCTCCAGTTCTATTTCACCACCTTTTTCAATTTCCATTTCATATTCACCAGCTTCTTCATATTCCAATTCCATAGCAGCTCCGGCTCCACCATATTCGATCTCCAATTCGGAACTTAGAACAATATCGTCCCTGAACTTATAATCAAAAGCCAGAACAGCACGCGGCACTGATATGTATGAGCGATTGGTTTTAGGAGCTCCCTTTTCAGAATCGGTGTATCTGTCAGCTCCATAATCCATGTGCTGATAGAGAATCTCACCATATCCACCAAATCTGTATTTATTAAATCGCCATTCGAGAGGATCAATTTTTTTTAGAGAATCTTGTGCGACAGATTCTTGTTGCGCTAATAATCTATTGTTGAGAATCAACAAATTGCATGCAACCGAAAGTAGAATTACCCGTTTCATCAATTATATCTATGATTAATTGATGGCAAATGTACATCTCTGTATATTTAGAAACAATCACCTTTTTTTATTATTTTTATATAAATAAATACCTAGATCAAGGTATTGGTTCCTTAAATCTGTAATTGAATCAAAAAAGTCACTCAACTAGCTTATAAAAATAAATCTGTGTTAAAAACATATACTAACCCAACAATCTTCAATGGGATTGCTGTAGAAAAAAACAAATGTTTATACAAAAGGCAAGATAAACACGTCGTGCCCGCCCGCTATCAATTGGGATTTGTATTGAAAGTCCAAGACTTTTCATTTTCATCAAATATAACAGTATACATAATCACCGAAGGCAGATGCAGATAGGTGAACTGGGTGTTCAAGGATGTTCTCACACCATCGAGATTTGCAACATAATAGTTCCATTCCAATATCTTGCCATAATTAGTATTTAAAACCTGAATATTCCCGTCACGAATAGCTTTGTTAAGATCTTCGATAATATTTTTAATACCCTCATCGTTGTATCGACGAATCAATTCATTGTATTTCTTCATATAATCCAAAGCAAGTTCATCCGAATCCATAATTATAATATTTTAGAGGTTACACATTATATCTCATAAATGTATGAAAAGAATTTTAAAGTAGCCATTCTTCTTTTGTGCAAAAGAAATCAAGGATAAAAATTTCAGGTCAATCTATTTTTTATAGTAACGAATTACCTTAATGATGAGTATGCACCACGTAACAATCGCTACAACCCAGATGATTGAAATATATTTCAAGAAAAACACACTAAAATAGGCTCCTAATAAAATGCCTATAGTTAAAAGACAGATTTTAAAAATTGCAAAATCCAAACCGGTGAACTGATGTGCAGCATTAACCAATTTATTGATAAAGTTTTTCATGAAAGATGTGTTTAAGTATAAAATCATTGACCTTAGATATAAACAAAAAGGCAGTGCTTAGGGTTTAAAAAAATCACCTAAAAACTTGATCTAATAAAAAAATCTTTTCTTGAATTAAAAAAAGTGATCTTGTTTTCGAAATCCAGATTTTATCCAACCTTCGAAAATCGCTTTCCTGTGTTATTCAGCATGAGTTTGTCGAGAGCGGCCGCAACATTACGCACAAAGGGAGTTGCGCCAGGGCATATACTGATTTGATCCTTGTCGAATATTACTACTCCATCCTGTGCAAAAGAAGCTAATGCTTTTTCATCATAATTGATAGCCGACAGCACTTGGTTGACAGTTATATTCATCAGCGAAGCGATATCCGACCAGCGAACTTCATAGTTGCACATCAATGCAGTGATCACTTCCCGTGTTATTTGTTCATCCCGATTCAGGCTATACCCTTTCAGAACCGGAAATTTATGGTTCGAAACCTGCTCTATATACGACTTAATATCTTTTGTATTTTGGCTGTATGCCATCGATAATTGGCTGATCCCTGTCACACCGAATGCGTAAACCTGACCGGTCGTACGTCTGGTGCAATATCCCTGAAAATTGCGATGAAGCGATTTTGCCTGTTGAGCAGTATACAACTCATCACCGGGCAAAACAAAATGGTCAAGCCCTACTACCTTATAACCAGCCGAGGTCAACAAATGCTTTGCCTGTTCATACAATTCATTTTTTCCCTGAGGCGAGGGCAATCCAAGTGTTTCCAATCTTGTTTGCAATGGATTTACCCAAGGCACATGAGCATATGAAAAAGTAACTAACCTGCCGGGTTGCAAAGCTATAGCTTTTTCCATCGTTTCAGAAAATGAATGAACTGTCTGCAAGGGCAAGCCATAAATAAAATCCATATTCACGGCAATATTCCGTTCTTTAAGCAGTTTCACAATATCTTCGACAGGCAATTTTGATGGTTTGCGATTGACCGATTTCAAAACATCATCATTAAAATCCTGTACACCCAGACTGATCCGATTGAATCCGGCTTCAGTCAGATCAAGCCAATATTGTTCGTCCAAATAACCCGGATGGCATTCTATCGCAATCTCCGGATTTTCTATTGTCTCAAAACCCGAAAGCAAAAGAGTATTTATCTCTTTCAGTACAGACACAGGCAAAGATGTTGGGCTGCCACCACCATAGTGTATTTGAGATATTTTGCGTCGAGGGTCAAGCATTGGAAGCAACATCTCTATTTCATGCTTCAATGCCTCCACGTAAGACACCACTGTCTTTTTATTATCCAACAGCATCGCATTGCATCCGCAATAGTAGCACATCTTGTAGCAAAACGGAATATGAATGTAGAATGAAATATGTTCTGGTTGCTGCATATTGGACTCCTGCACTGCGTTCAAATATGATTGGGCAGTGAATCGTTCATCAAAATAGTTTGCAGGCGGATAACTTGTATATCGCGGAACTGCAACACTATATTTATCTATCAGTGCTTTTTCCATCGTTTTTCAAATTTCTGAATGCCGATAAGATATACAATAAAGAAACTGCCGCAATGGCTATTTCTACCAAAAACAGGCTGTCGTAACCTAAAACATCGGCAAGTTTTCCCGCACCAACTGCCATTATCATACCACTGATATGCGTTATCACAGTCTGCAATGTGAAATCCGTTCCTTCAAATCCTTTGCGCACACATTCCATAGATGTAGTGTAAACAACGATTGTCCCTAAACCATAGCTCAGCCACAACAAGGATATCCCAAAATGGAGTGTAGCTATGTTGACATCCAAACGGGTTACTAGTAAGTAGAAGTAGATTGCAGAAAGAAGAATCATTACGGCAAAAATAATGCGTGGAATAAAACAACCTATTTTACGCACAATGAAACCACCAAGCAAAGATCCCAGACAACCGATAGAAGAACCTATCACACCGGACATCACTCCGATTTGCTTCATGTTGTAGCCATAGTCTACGAGCATAGGCTTCAACATGGAGAGAATGCCGATGAGTCCGGCAAAATAGATAAACAAAAAGATGACTTGTTTCCAAATACCTTTTTGTTTAAAGAATCCGAGCCAATCGTCAAAACTTACGGCCGAATTATTTTTGGATTCGATCGGCTGATCCACATCTTTTTCTTTGAAAAAAACAAGTGGAATGAGCGCTATTGCCACAAAAACAGCCAGATATGGCAATAATTGGTTCCAACCCAAACTATGATAGAGCAAGAGCAACACGCCACCACCAATCATCGCACCACCAAAGCTGCCCAATGATTGCATGCTATTGACCATGCTTTTGTTT
>JBKECE010000026.1:0-7956 GCA_047974325.1 Dysgonomonas sp.
TATGAACGATGTTTTCTTTTTTTCTTCAGCCGTTATGTTGTTGTATTCTTCATATTCTTTAGGAGGATATTCTTTAACTCTGAAAGCTGTCCATAGAACTGTGACCAAAAGCGAAGCTCCGCCTACGTAGAACGCCCAAATCACTGAAGGAGGAACCATTTCTCCGTCTTGCGGAATATTTCGTATACCTATATATGTTAATATAAATGGTAGAAAAGATCCGACCACCGCACCCAGATTAGTAAGAAAGCTTTGCGTAGAATATCCGAGATTACGTTGTTCGTCATTCACCATGTCGCCAACCAGCGAACGGAAAGGCTGCATGGATACATTAAATGCGCAATCCATAAACAACAACATGAATGCTCCAAAAAATACGGGGGGTAGCAAATGTGCCACAATTTCAGAATTTGGCATAAAAAACATAGCAATTGCTGCCACAATAGCGCCGCCTAAAATAAAAGGAATACGCCTTCCTAACTTGGTCCATGTCCTGTCTGATGACATTCCAATGATAGGTTGCACAATGAGTCCTGCAATTGGTGCAGCTAACCAGAACAAAGGTAAATCGTGCGGGTCAGCTCCCAATGCCGACAAAATGCGGCTGGTTTGTGAACTCTGAAGCGAATATCCTATCTGGATTCCTAAAAATCCAAAACTAAGATTCCATATCTGCCAAAAAGTTAAATTAGGTTTTATTTTCATGATATATTTTTTGTGATTTTCTCAAAATTGTTAAATACTTAAGGTAAAGGTCTTGTGGTCTGTCTGACGATCAGCGAAGTTTTTATGATTTTATTTTTTCGTGATTGATCTTCAGGATTTTCCACATTTTCCAACAATAATCTCATAGCTTCTTCCCCAACCTTTTGTGGGTGCTGATCCATTGTTGTGAGCATCGGATCTGTATCCTCCGAAATGCGGGAATTGGAAAAACCACAGATGGAAACATCTTCCGGAACTCGAAGTCCTAATTCTTTAGCAGCCACCAATATGCCCGAAGCCGTATAATCATTCATACCCATAAAAGCATCGGGAGGATTCGGTGATTGTAAGATCTCCTTTCCTTTGATATATCCCAAATATTTATCATCTGCAATGCGGATAAGATCTTCTTCAATCGGAATATGGTTTTTACGCAGCGCGTCTAAGTATCCATTCCTTCTGTTTTTAGATATTTCCAGATGTGGTGGCGCAGAGAAAAAAGCAATTCTCTTACATCCGGTCTTTATCATATAGTCAACCGCCGTAAATGTTCCGGAATAGTCATCTACAACGACTTTATTGCTATTTATGCCTGTGCAGATCCGGTCAAAAAATATGACGGGAATATCATTGTCTATCAAATCCTGAAAGTGATCATATTTGTACGTTGTCTTAGCTTGTGAAATGAGTACTCCGCAAACACGGGCTTTTATCAATGTTTGAACATTCTTTATTTCCTTGTAATAATCTTCGGAAGACTGGCATACAATTACATTGTATTCTTTTTCTTCAGCCACGGTTTCCATTCCAGACAATACTGCCGAAAAGAAATGGTTTGCCAGTTCGGGTACAATCACACCTATGATATTCGTATGCTGCGTACGCAAACTAAGAGCCAAAGTATTTGGTTTATACTTATTCTTTTTTGCATAGTCTTGCACCAACTTGCGTGTTTCGGGACTAATATCCGGATTGTCTTTCAAAGCCCTTGACACAGTAGAAGGAGATACATTCAATTCTTTCGCTATATCTTTTATTGTGAGTTGTATCTTTTTCATGTCATATATTCATGAATTAATAGAAGTTATTACAATATAAATAAGACTTGTCTTTTTCGAACACTGAATAATATTTATATTTATAATATCGTAGTAAATTCCGTAAATATAAAAATATCAAATGATTATACATATTATATTGAGATAATATTTTCATTTAAAACCTAAAACTCAAGTAAAAATACTTGCCTTGGTGTTAAAGTCAAACTATTATTCAATGCTATTTCCTTTTCCGAAAGCACATCACGAGACTGTTTGGCTGGTAATACCTCACTAAATTGGGCCAAATCAATTGTTTTCTCACTATTGCTTCCATTCAATATGACAACGACAGATTTATTATTGTATTTACGTTCATAAACATAGACTCCGTTTACTGGTGAAAAATGTTTCAATTTACCTTTTTTTATCACCTCATTGCCTTTTCTCCAATCGAGCAACTTCTTAGTGAAATTATAAGTTTCGTTTTGTTTATCAGTTCGACCTGTTGCCGTAAAAGCATTTGATTTATCGTTACTCCATCCTCCGGGAAAACCAGCCCGTAAGGTTCCGTCACCATTTGCTTTATCTGCAGCCATCATAATTTCCATACCATAATATATTTGCGGTATTCCACGTGTCGTCAGCAAAAAGGTTAAAGCCTGTTTATACCGATCAAAATTATTTGTCTGTTCTGCGTTACGATAGAAGCGTGACAAATCGTGATTATCCAAGAAAATCAACAGATTCATAGGGTCAGCATAAACTATATCCTGTGCCAAATATTCGTGTATGCGCGAAAGTCCTTGTCCCCAATCGGTTGTTTCCTGATCAAAAGCACTATTCATAATATCCATCAAAGGAAAATCCATTACAGTTTTGAGATTCGAGTTTCTGGGAGCAGCCAGTTTGCTGTCTTTTTGCCAGAATGAAACTCCAACATTCGTATTCAACCAGGTTTCGCCTACAATATTGAAATCCGGATATTCGGCAGCGACTTCCTTGCACCAACGAGACATCATATCAAAATCCGCATAAGGATGCGTATCTTGACGAATACCATTCAGTCCGGCATATTCAATCCACCAGATGCTGTTTTGAATCAAATATTTGGCAACATGCGGATTTCGCTGATTCAAGTCGGGCATGGTTTCTACAAACCAACCATCCACAGCTTTCTTTTTGTCATAATCTGAAGTATAAAGATCGAACTGAGGCATTGTTTTATATGATGTTTGGACATAACCATCAGGATAGTTGAACCAATCTTTTGATGGACGATCTGTGAAGAAGAAATGTTCACTACCGCAATGATTAAAAATCATATCCATAACCATTTTCAACCCTTTTGCATGAGCTTGATCCACCAGATTAACAAAATCCTGATTAGATCCAAAACGCCGATCCACGTTGTAATAATCCGTTGTTGCATAGCCATGATAAGACCCCTCGGCCATATCATTTTCCAACGTCGGGTTCAGCCAGATTGCAGTCACACCTAAGTCATGTATATAATCCAGATGATTTGCGATTCCTTTAAAATCACCTCCATGACGAGCATATTGATTATTTATATCTACTTTGGTTTCGCGCATTCCTTTCACAACATCGTTTGATGTGTCACCATTAGCAAAACGATCAGGCATGATAAGATAAAGAACATCTCCTGAATCAAAACCTTTCCTTGCTGCCGAATCATCTTTACGTTTTTTCAATTCATACGGTATTGTCTTGCTTTCTTTTCCTCTGGTGAGTTTAATATCAAACGTTTCGGGTTTTGCACCTGTCAGATCGATGTAAAGCAACAGATAATTGGGACTATCTAACCGGACAATATTCTGTATATGAACCGTTTTTGCTGTTATACTAACATCACATTTTGCGATGTTGTCTCCATGCATCAATATCTGGAGTTCCTTGTTATTCATTCCAGCCCACCAAAATGCAGGATCTAGATTTTTGACTTCGATGGCAAACATCGATTGCGACAAGAAAACTATAAATAATAAGATCAAACTGTTTTTTTTCATGCTATTATATTTCTGTATTTTTCCTTTTGATATTTAACTTCTGCCGGATATTTCGACCATATTAGCAATACGATTGTTCAAATCCGATGCATTGATAAGTTCTTCTAACGTAAGGTGCATCCGATAGCGCCAATAGTGTTGGGGTATAGCAGGAATGTTGATACGTTCTTCTTCTGCATCGGGTCTTCTGAGCGTTTGATCCATAGATAGCCAATCCTGCAATGGAAATATCGAAAGCATAGATGGTGAATTGAGGTGATTGGTCAATATTTGCCAGCAAATGTCAGGCGTGCATTCAGAAGGAGCTACTCCGTTTTTCCACAACACCTGGCTATAATATATTTGGGTTATTTCTCTATTCTCTTTCCACCAAACCCTAATAGGCGACATATCATGTGTCGATGTTGTGCAAACACTCAGATATGGTAAATTATTCAACGATTCAAAAAGATAGTCTTTTGTTTTTGGCATTCGTTCTATTTCGAGGCTCAATATTTGAAGTTCGCTCATCACAGAAGGTACACAATTCGGAATCATGCCCAAATCTTCGCCACAAACGAGCATAGATGTAGAGGATATGAGTGACGGAAGTTTTTTCATCGCTTCCTGACGCCAAAAATTTGAGTGCCGACGATAGAAAAATTCATCGTATAAACGATTGAATGCAGCCTTATCTTTATCGTCCAGA
Organism: Dysgonomonas sp.; assembly: GCA_047974325.1. GTDB lineage: Bacteria > Bacteroidota > Bacteroidia > Bacteroidales > Dysgonomonadaceae > QVMP01. The sequence continues at coordinate 4,461 of JBKECE010000026.1, forward strand.
TCTTTATATGAATGAATATATTGGGCTGTGATGCGTGGGTGAAACTTGTCTGTTTGGTACTTGTCCCTTATAAATAAAACTTCGTTGCACAAGCCGTACAAACCATCACGCAGCAAAATGCTTTTGTTATCAGTTTTTCCTGCAAAAATATTTCTGATTTTAACCTGACTATTACATTCTTCATTCAATTCGTAGCGTTGCCAACTGATAGGATGTAAATAATTTTTGATGACGTCAGGTACATATTCTCCAAAAATATTGCCTAGAAAATGTTCGTGGATGTAAGGCATTGTCATACGATATTCATCGAACCAAAGTCCATTGTTGTGAATCTCATCTACCGAAAGAGGCAACGCAGGACTGAAGTAACCTAACAATCCCTGAACGGACGATTCCGGAATTTCCCAGATGCGGAAAAAACCAAGAATATGGTCAATGCGGTACGCATCAAAGTAGTCTGTCATTTTACGAAATCGCTTTTTCCACCATTGGAAATCATCTTTCGCCATTTCGTCCCAATTATAGGTAGGAAATCCCCAATTCTGTCCATTAAAAGAAAAATCATCAGGAGGAGCTCCTGTCTGCGTATCCAGATTAAACAGAAAAGGTTCTACCCATGCTTCCACACTGTTACGACTTATACCGATAGGAATATCTCCTTTGAGAACTACATTATGTTTATGTGCATATTCTTTTACATCGATCAACTGTTTATGCAATAAGTATTGTATAAAAAAAGCCTTGTTGACATTATGTTGTGCCTGAACATCTGTTTTTAGTTTTTTTTGTAATTCCTTTTTATCGTATACAGAAAATTCTTTCCATAGCCGATAGTCGGCAGTTTTGTTTTCGTCTCTCAAATATGAAAAATATGCATAGGGAAACAACCATTCTTCATTCTGATTGAAAAACATTTCAAAATCAGCACTCTTGAGAACTTCTTCACCACGCTCCTTGAAAAGTTCACAAAGATATGCTCTCTTCAGAGCCATTACTTTGTCATAATCAACATCTTTGAGATCGTTCAGGATTTTCGCTTCTTCCAGATACTTTGTATTGTCAGTTTCATTTTTCAAGGGATATTGCTTCAGCCCAAGATAGATGGGATGCAGTGCATAAATAGAAATCGCATTATATGGATAAGAATCAGTCCATGTATATGTAATCGTAGTGTCATTGATAGGCAACAATTGAATCAGATTTTGTTTTGTTGCAGCCGCCCAATCTACCATTTTTTTCAGATCGGAGAATTCTCCAATACCAAAACTTTCTTCGGATCGGAGTGAAAACACCGGTATGGCCACACCTGACGCTTTCCAGTTCATCCACTGATAGCGATAGACCAAATTTATCACATTCACAATACGTTGTCTGGATTTTATTACCGGAAGATCTAATCTTCGGTTGTTGCCATCTTCCCAATGTATTATTTTTTTTTCTTTTTCATCAAGTATTGCAAATTTATAATACAACGGTGAGCTTATTCGTTCAGCATCTATAATCAGTTGCCATTCCTGATCACCAACATATATGAATTTCAATACCTTTTGAGATTGCCAGTTACCCAATTCATCAGAACTACCTGACAAAACTAAAGTCTGCCCTTTTTTCACATAAGGGCATTGTACTTGCAGTAATACTGTATTTTTATAATATTCTGTCTGTCTAGGTTTGATTTCATGGAAAAAAAAGCTATCTGTGAAGCCGGATGTATACAGAAATTCTTGATGAGGTCTTTCATACCAACGATCGTGTACAATAAAATTTTCCTTTCCCTGAAAGTTCAAAAGGTGTCTGTTGCCCCATTCTCGTCTTACAATAGAATTATTTTCCTTAATTAAATAATAATATTCAAATGAAGTCGGATTATTTTTCAGTTCAAATTCAACAGCCCAGAGCGAAGACGAGACACATTCCATTTCCAATGCTTCGGACTCATCGTGTTTTCCGGTTTCAGGTGCAGAACCACAAACAAAAACTGTTTGTCCCCAAACAGCACAAAAGTCTATTGTTAATTTAATTTTCATTTGCGAATATTTATAAAGTAATAAGGTTAACTTCAAAGATATTATATCTTCCCCAACAAATCTAGATAATAGGATGAGATTAAATATTGTTTACATATTCCTTTCTTCAAAAGAATATATGCAAACGATTTCATTACTTTTTCGTTTGATTGATTTGCCTTTTCGCCATGTTTTTTCTGAATGCACCGTTTTTTCTATTTTTATGAAAAATGATTCTTCTTCAAATAATAAAGGCTGCAAAAACACAGCCTTTATATTATTAAATTCTAATCGATTGTTTTATTTTACCAAAACTTTGTAAGCTATTCCATCTACATTTAAAATATAGATTCCGTTGTTGACAACCTGAGAAAAAGAGCTGGTCGCAGAAGCTGATTTCAACAGTTCTCCTCTCACTGAATATAATTCAACTTTTGACAAGGTTTCAAATTGAGCACTAATAATATTACTATTTACTGATATTAAAGGTGTTTTACTGTTAATTATTTCTATACCGGTAGTACCAGAAATTACAAAATTTGCAATATAATTAGCACTATTGTTACTGTCATATTCAGGCTCATGTTTAAACCAGACAGCTATTGTATGAGCTCCATCGCTAAGATTTAAATCGGCAAATACGATCTGAGCTCCATTCCCATTTGCCAAACTTGCCTGATGCACAGAATTATTTCCCGAATCAGATATTTTGGGCATCGGAGCAGATCGGACAAGAGATTCGTCACTGTCTATTTCATACCAGATCTCAGCGGGAGTCGTAGAACTAGGATATACCTGAATTCTCCACCTAACGTGAAACCACTAGTTTCAGCGGCATTGAAAGTACCCAAATTGGCCCCTTGAAATTTTCCACCTTCATGTAAGAACGAATTACTACCTGTATACCAAAGATTATCAACAATTATAAAGGAATTTCCACACCATGTTGTTTGAGCTGATACCATGATGCTAATGTGAAAAATTAAAAATAATAATGTAAAGATTTTTTTCATAATGGTTTAAGAATTTATGATTAACATTCAAGAAGTTTGTGTTTTAACAATTTAACATATATATTTCATAATGTTTTCCAAGGTTCTGATGTCATGTTCGGAAACAAATATATTCCATTTACGATTACATCTTATACACCTTTTGCACAAATCATCTATATATGGATGCAAACGATTGCGTAAGAGGCTTCTAGTTGAGACCAATAAGGGGGACAATATTTATGAGCGATTAGTATCTACATGAACTGAATATAAATATCCAAAGCTTTATTCCTGTAAAAACAGATTCCTGATAAGGAAACATTGATCAATCCGTTCAAATCGAACATTCCAAGTGAATTTCAAAATATCAATGAAAGATTTGTCTAAATCATATTTTAAACAATCTATGTACTCTCAAATAAAAAATGGTTCCTAGGCCGAGTGGCTAGACTCCGCTCTGCAAAACAGTTTAAGGCGGTTCGAATCCGCCAGGAA
>JBKECE010000044.1:0-2388 GCA_047974325.1 Dysgonomonas sp.
ACCTCTTCTTCAGCAATAAAAAACCTGCACCATGTGCAGGTTTTTTTGATATCTAAAAATGATTCAGTATTAGAATAATTTTACAGGAATATCAAGGAATAAACGCCATTCGTTGGTGTCAGGCATGTAGTAGTCATTTGCGTAGGCATCATCATTACGATAGTGTGAATAACGCACTCGTAAGCTTGCATCTTTTGCGAAACCAGATTGAACAGTGTATTTCACTTGGTTAAAGATTTCGCTCTCTTTCGCATTGTTATCTGTTGCAGTATCAATATCCCAACCATAAACATATGCACTTGTCCAGTTTAGACCTGGTACGCCATAAGTTGCGAAATTGAGGTTATATTGAATTTGAACAGACTTTTCACCACGACCATTAAAGTCGGAAAGGTAAGAGTTTGGTAGGTAAACACTTTGGTTGCCGTCAGCATTTTCGCCATAAGCATAACCAGTGTTGCCTGTACTTTGTTGGTAAGCAAGCATGACGTTGTGCGGACCGTGATTATAGCTACCTGATAATCCCCAAATATTATTACTACGGTTGTCCGCATCATCCGTTAATTTAGATGAAGAAGCACTAGCGCCTTTATCCCATTCAGTGTGATAGCCACTGAATTCATATGTTAATGAGTTACCATTGGCTAGAGATTGCTTATAGTTCGCATTCACATAGTGGCGCTCTAAAGCATTTTTGCTGTCTAAGCCATAGTAAGAAGCATTCATTGCATCATTAAATTTATATTTCGCACCCCAAACAACTGCACGATCCAATTCATTACCATCTGAATTAATTTGGTCTGAATATTGGTCTTTGGTAAATTTACCAGCAGTTAATTCTAAACCGTTGATTTCACGGCTTGTTGCTAACACACCTTCAAAGTATTCTGGAACCATACGTGCAGTGTTACTTGCAAGTACAGGAAGATCAAGCACTTGAGTACCATAACGTACTTCAGTGTTTGAGATGCGTGCTTTTACGATACCACCACCACGGCCCCAATGATCGTATGCAGAACCATCGTTGTGCTTAGGAATCATGTTGTTCCCAGCATTGTTATTTTCGCCGATCTTGAATGAACCATCGCCAATCACGCCAACACCGAAACCAACGATACCTTTAGTATAGCCAGATTCCATTTTAACCATTGCAGATTCAGCAACAGAGCTTGTATCCGCAACGCCATTCTTTTTGTCACGAGAGATGTAGCCCGTACGGAAAAGTACAGAACCTTCTGCATCTTCAACAAAACCTTTAGACTCGCTTTGTTCGCTTGCAAAAGCGCTAGAAATAAGAGCAGCTTGAATTAAGACTGCTAAAGTCAATTTTTGTGCCTTAGGCATAGAAAAGAACCTCAAAAAAGATAAATCAAGAATTTCGTTTTTTGGCAGAACTCGAAATTTTCATAAATTGTATAATTAATCTATAAAAAAGATAGATTTTTATTAATTTTATTTCATTCTTGTTACATGCTACTTGACTAAATTGTAAGTTGAATAACTGAAAAATAATAACCATTTTTTATGCTTAACTTATTATTTCATAATAAAAATATATTTTACTGAATGGATAAATATTCCTGATTTTATTTTAACCAAATAGGCAAAAAACGCTCATTTTTTTGTTCATTTTTTCTACATAATGGCGTCAAAATTGCTGGATATTTGCTCAAAAAATACATTTTGGCATCGATATTAGACTAAATGTGGAGATCGACTTTACAAGTCAATTTCTGGGGGAGGTGTAAGAATGTGACTGAGTTTGAACAATTAAATCAGGATGTGACCAGAAATTAATTCCGTAAAAATGGCGCGCTAAATTACATTGAGTCTTTTTGGTGCGTATTTTTTAAACAGTGTAGGGCATCGTGCAAATTTTACGACCTTAAATGATGCATTTTTAAGCAAGCTGTGATGAATGTATCGCAAATCATCAAAGTCGTAAAACAGTGCAAATTATTTTGTGGGGTTTGAATTACCGTGTTGTAGGTCGGTGTGATCCTTCTACCAATAGAACAAGATGAAAGAGAAAAGGCTTGATGGGTGATATGTTTTGGGATGCTGAAAATAGTGCGAAGACTCATATTCATGCGAGCGATGAACTTTATTTTAGCGATTTAAATGAAATCATTGGAATATTAAAAAATCGGATTTTTTCGTGCGGAGCGGGTTTGATTTTTTATTGATACAGCGAAAATTAGGCATGATTTTCAAGTTAATTATCTGTTATTCATCATAAATTTATAATTTACGCTCTTTTTACGTTACATCAAGTTTTTCCTACCTTATCTTATTTGCTCAAAATCAAAGCGGTTTAATTCGATGAAGATTCTGTTCAGAAGAACTATCAAGAACAAGGAGTTGGCTTAGATCAGCACATGGTGCCTC
>JBKECE010000047.1:0-10015 GCA_047974325.1 Dysgonomonas sp.
TCTTTTACATAATTACTGTAGTATGTCAGGTTAAAAACTTTTCGATTTCTGAAATCGTTGTTAAAATTCACCCCGAAATCGGTATTTAAAAAGAAATACGGGATATTATGTATTATTATTTTGTAGGATGTGCTGGTAACTGCGTTCATATCCAAAGTTTCATTATTCCGGAGATTTTGGCTTGTGATATTTCCACCTAGCGAAATCAGATTTTTATACATATATCTAACTTCCCCATTAAAACCTATATTGCGAACTTTGCCATGATTGATATACGATGCAAAATATTTGCCGGATACCGCATCAGTCACCCGACGAATATAATCTTTGGTATCCCTGAGCATAAATCCCGCATCGATAAGAATAAAATGAATATTATCAATATTCTTACTATAGGATAAGTTTATATTGTAATTGTGACTGTTTTCGGGTCTCAATCCGGTCGAACCTTGCTCCATATCCTCGTCTCCAAACATTTCATTGTCGGTTGGTAAACGGTATGCCTTTTCGTACGATAATTTTCCTTGAAAATCTTTCCAGAAGTATGTTCCGGCAATGCCGTAACCCATAGCCGTAAATGTTTCACTGAATATTTCATATGAAGTTTTGCTGTTTGCCGTCACTTGTCTTGGACCTTTTGCATACTGCAAATAATGCTTCGCAAAAGCTGAGATATTCCATCTTTTTCCCTGATTGAACCGATAAGCGATACCCAAAACATTCTTACGTGAGGTTTTAGGCATAGTGTCTGTCGCCGAAATGGTTTCGTCAACGCCAAGCGAGCGAGTATTTCTGTCGAAAGAGGTTAAGACATCATTTACAGTGAATGAATGTTTTTCATTTACTCTGTAGGTAGCGGTAAAAGTTGTGTTCCAACTTTTATTCTCAAATTTGGAATCCGAATATGTCTGTTCTCCCAATTTACCTCCGTTCTGAAGTATTTTTTCTCCGAACCAATTATATTGATATCTTGATGTATCTATGTTTTGCCTGATATTTTTATTGAAATTGGCTGTAAAATTAACATTGAGCCCATCTAATATCAGATTCTTCTTCATATATGCTAATGAAGGCATGAAAGTGTTGCCTTTTGTAAGTTTTTGACCAAACACAACATCCTGCACAACACCATTTTGTATTTCGTTATAATTTTTTCCAAAGTTCACGCTGAGAACCAATCGGTCGGCAAAACTTTTATTCACAAGCCCAATTTTTGCAATTAAGGTTTCGTTGTGATAGGTGTCGTGAAAACGTTTTATCGTTTTAACAGAATCTCTGGAGATACTTCCTGTCTCCAGATTTTTTACAGCGTTTTGTATCTTGTAACTGTTGTCTGAGTAGTTCTGGAATGCATTGATTTCGAACATCAATCCTTGATTTGTCGTATAACCAAAATTTAGGGATGACTTGTGAGTATTGAATGATCCATACGAATATGAAGCGTCTAGATAAGTTTTTTTCCTCTGGTTAGTGACAATATTCACTGCACCACCAATGGCATCACCACCAAACCCGACAGGCACAACACCTTTATATACCTCTATGCGTTCAGCCATGTTTATGGGGATGTTATTGATCTGGAAAGATGCTCCCATTCCTTCCATAGGAACGCCATCAATGAAGAACTTAATATGTTTGCCTGTAAATCCGTTAAGTGAAAATTGCAGATCCGAACCTAAACCACCCGATTCACGTATTTTGACACCGGATATTTTAGCCATTGCTTGAGCTAAGTCAAGAGTTGAGTTGTGCAATGCCTTAGCGTCTATGGCTACTACATTATAAGCAGATTCGTTTATTCTTTTTACCGGAGATTCTGCATTTACGGTAACTTCATCCAGCATTTTATTTTCCGTTTGCATTTGTACATGAAGAACCAATGTCTCATGGATATCTATTTTAACGGTTTTTTCATACGTTGCATAGCCTACATAACGTATACCCAACACATGATTTCCGCTTGGAACTCTGAATACAAATTTTCCGTTTTTATCTGTATTGGTAGACATTTGAGTCCCTTTGATGTATATAGTAGCAAATTCGAGAGGGGCATCCCCATGTTTCACAGTACCTTTTATTACTGACTGTCTTCCGTCTTGTGCAAATAGCGAATGAGTAAATAATATAAGTAATATTGTACCTATAAATTTCATATATTTTATCATTTTCATTTGGCACAAAGATTGTCCGAATAAAAAAGAATAACAATCGCAAATTATAAGTATTTTTGAGCAGATAAGTAATTATAAGTTGTTATATAAAAGATTGTTATACAGGTATTTATGCAAATAAATAAAATGTGAACAATATCCAATAATGTTCATAAAATATAGGTTTCGGAAATATTACTTTTATATAAGTATTTAGAATATAGTTATTTACTATTTTTTGTCAAAGATATGTAATATATATAAATTAAACTCTGCTTATATTTGCATATAATTTGCGTTTATTTGCATCAATGTATATAATAAAAAATGAGAAAAAATATTATTGAGCGTAAAATTTCATACGAGGTAAATACCGGAATAAAATACATAAAGTCTGATGGAAAAAATAAAGAATTCATGTTTGCTCAACATAAACATGAAGATTATGAATTGCGTATAATAACAAAAGGTCATGGGTCTTGCTCAATTGGAGAACATATAATAGATTGCAGAAAATATGATATAATGCTCATAGGACCTGAGATTCCACATTGTCCGGCTCTATACACATCGCCTGAGAATGTTGTCATAGAGAGTGTAATTTTGCAATTTCATCCCAAAATATTTCCGAAGAAGATACACGAGTTGCCTGATTATATCTTTTTAGCAATGGCTTTGGATAAAAGTAAAAGTGGTTTAGTTTTCAGAAATAGACTCTTGGCTTCGAATATTAAGAAGATGATGCACCAGATGAGTTTACAGAATGGAGTTGAAAAGATCGGAAGTCTTTTTAAGATTATCGAATTGTTAGGAAAAACCAAAGATTATATTTTGGTGATGGAAGACCAGTTTGATTCCCTAAAAAATTTCAATGACAATCGTGAACCATTTCAAAAAGTATCAGATTTTCTATACAAGCATATGAAACATAAAATATCATTAAATGAGATTTCTCATTATGCAAATTTGAATCCGACTGCTTTGTGCAGAATGTTTAAAAATAAAACACAGATGACGATTTTTGAATTTCTCAATAAGATAAGAATAGAGCATGTTTGCCGGATTTTGTTATATTCAGATTTACCAATTAGTCAAATAGCTTACGAATCAGGGTTTAATAATTTAGCTCACTTCAACCGACAATTCAAAATGACGATGAAAATATCCCCTTCAGATTATAGAAAAAATGGGAGGTTAGATTTTTTAAGTGAAAAGTCCATTCGCAGACAAATCAGCTAGAATTTTTGATCGTTATAGGAAAATCTCATATTGAGCTACATGGCTAGGGAATTTGACATAATTGTAACGATGACTTATATTGTTTCAAGATCATTTTCAAGCAAAACTAAATTCTAAATGTCTGCAAAATCGGGATATAACTTTGTTGTAAAAATACGACAATGAAGAAAGTTATATTTCTGGGAGCATTCGTTTCATCTGTTCTTTTTTTATATTCCCAACCAGCGACTCAACAAACTTTAGAGTATTATATTGAATATGCTCAAAAGCGTAGTCCTTTAATCAATGATTATAAAGACCAGCAAGTAGCTTCTGAATATGAAATGCAAAGATTGAAGGCTTTTTATACTCAATCGAAATTAGAGATAAACGGGAATCTTCTTTTCGTTCCTATTGTATCAAAAGATAATGGAAATACACGATTTCAATTAACACCCCAAAATGCCATTAATTATTATGGTTATGATCAAGGAGTGAGCAGTGGAAACTTACAAGCCGGGCTTTCCTGGACGCAGCCTTTATTCGCCCACTCATCGTATCAGGCAGTCCGACAAGAAATGCTGGCAAATCAGGCAACAAACTTAAACAATATACAGTTACAAGAACATGAACTACGAAGGTTAGTAACCGATCAATATATATTGTGCTTACTGGATAAGCAAAATATATCTTTTGCAGATTCGCTTCTATCTATTCTTGATGAACAGAAAAATATAGTTAAGAAATTAGCTCAATCCGGAATAATGAAACAATCGGATTATAATCTGATTGTGATTGAAAAAGCCGGATATGAAGAGTCCAAGAAAAATTATGAACAGTCTTTCCAAAATCACATAATCGATCTGAATATTTTATGCGGAATCAGGGATACATCTATTATTTCTTTAGAAGAAATCAAGTTGGATATTAGAATTAAAGACTCAGGAAATTCTCTTTTTTTAGAAAGATACAGATTGGATAGCCTAAATTTGATTGCTCACCAAGCTGTTTCGGAGATTCAATACAAACCACGGATCAATTTGTTTGTAGATGGAGGATTGAGGATGAGTCAATATGATAGCTCTTCCTTTAATCATTTTGGAATGAGTGTTGGGGTCACTTTTGCATGGACTATATTTGATGGTAAACAGCGAAAATTGACCAGATCCCAAACGAAAGCAAAACTAAATTCAGTCTCTTTTTATAAAGAAAATTTTATCCTTCAAAATGATTTGAAGAAATGTCAATATTTATCTGAACTAAGAGGATATGATGAAAGCAACACCATTTTAGAACAGCAACTCATCTCATACAATCAGGTTCTTACTGATTATGAAAAAGAAATACAAAGAGGACAGCTCTCTATTATAGATTATATCACAGTTTTAAAAAACAGAACTCAGGTTGTTGAAAAACACTATCTGTTAAGAGCAAATCGTCTATTATTGATCAATGCTTACAATTATTACAATTGGTAAAAAAAGAATATGAAAAAGATATTACTTATACTATTATCGGTTATTCTATTTAGTTGCACTCAAAATAAAAATAATGCCGATGCAACAATACCCAAAACAGCTGTAACCGTTACGCAAGTTTCCCAAGGTACGATTAATGATTCTATAACGCTGTCGGCAACAACCACTTATTTAAACAAAAGCTTAATAACGTCCCCTATTGCAGCTTATGTGACAAAAGTTTTTGTAGAACAAGGAAGTAATGTGCAAGCAGGGCAAACCATTTTTCGGCTGGAAAGTAAAGAAAGAAATGCATTGGCGTTAGATGACAACAACACGACAGGGATCATTGATGTAAAAGCCTCTGCAGCTGGTATTGTTACTCAGGTAAAACAACAAGGAGGTGACTATGTGGCTGAGGGATCTGCATTGTGTGAGATAGCGAATCAAAACAGTTTGGTATTTCAGATTAGTGTCCCATATGAATATACTAAATATGCGAGAGAGGGGAAAAGTTGTAAAATAATATTACCGGATGGTAATATTCTGGATACTAAGATTGGTGCTCCTCTGGCAGCAATGAATATTGCATCACAATCTCAGCTTTACAAAGCAAAAGCAAACACAGGATTCTTACCCGAAGGACTCATCGCAAAAGTTCTCGTATTAAAAAATACTTCAGTTTCGACCCAAATACTCCCCCGAAAAGCTGTTCAATGTGATGTAGGTATGCAACAGTATTGGATTATGCACCTGGTAAATGACAGCTTGGCTATAAAGCTTAATGTTGAAGTCGGAAATAGTGATAAAAGCAATATAGAAATCATTTCTCCTGTATTGTCACCCAATGAACGTATTATTCTGGATGGCAGCTATGCTATGGAAGATTCTACATTAGTAAAAATAATTCGATAAGTACTTTAAAGCAATGGATATAGAGAGAACAAAAAACTTTTTCAAAAAGTATAGTAATCCTATCTTATTTGTTGGGTTAATATTACTATTGGCAGGGTCATATTGCTACAGACAAATGCAGACCAATTTGTTTCCGGAAGTGCCATTTCCTCGCATAACGATTATTGCTGATGCGGGTCAACAACCGGTTGACCGAATGATGATAACTGTGACTAAGCCGATAGAAAGTGCGGTGAGACGAGTACAAGGAGTGACTACCGTGAAAAGCAGTACCGGCAGAGGCAGCTGTGTTGTTGATGTGTTTTTTAATTGGGGAACAAATGTTTATACGACTAAAACAGAATTGGAAAGTCGGATTAACGAGATAAAGAATTTTCTCCCACCAGGAACAGTCATTTCTACCGAAGCTATGAATCAATCGTTATTTCCTGTATATGGTTTCACATTAGAAAGTAAAACCCATAACCCAATCGAACTGCGGGACATGGGAAACCTTCTTCTCCGCCCTATGTTTTCACAGGTAAATGGCATAAGCAATGTCGTTGTGAGGGGTGGTAAAAACAAGGAGTTTGTTGTTATACCTGATATTATGAAAATGTCGTCATTGGGCATAACCCCATCCTATTTGAAAACCGTTTTTGATAATACTAATTTTGTTTCCAGCAATGGTTATCTTGCAGGCTATGGGCGTTTGTATCTTTCCATTACCGATACCCGTATCAATGATTTTGAAGAACTTTCAAACTTAATCATAAAAAATGATGGTTCACGGTCGATTCATCTGAAAGATATTGCAGAAATTAAAATTGATGAACAGCAGGAATTTGTTAAGATTAATGCTAATGGAAATGAGGCTGTTCAGATAGATTTAGTTAAACAACCGGGGGTTAATCTTATAAATTTTGCAAAAGATGTAGATAGTAAAGTATTAGAAATTAAAGATTTGCTACCTAAAGGATATGAGCTAAAACCGTATTATAATCAGAGTGCCTTCGTTAGCGATAGTATTTCCAGTGTTATTCATACGATTGTTGAAGGACTCATACTCGCTCTTATTGTTATGGTCATCTTTTTAAGGGCATGGAGAGCAAGTCTGGTAGTAACACTTACAATTCCGGTTACTCTCGCATTCAGCTTATTGCTATTATATTTAGCGGGTATCACCATTAACATTATGTCGTTAGGTGCAATTGCTGCCTCGATAGGATTAATACTGGATGATGCTATCGTGATCATCGAACAGATATATCGTGGACATGAAGAGAACCCGAACTCAAACCGGTTTGATGTAGTAAAAAAATCTATCCGTGATTTATTTCCGGCCATGATTGCCTCATCATTGGCTACAATTGTGATCCATTTCCCTTTTCGTTTAATGAGTGGATTGGCAGGTAGTTTTTTTAAAGAATTGTCCGATACGATGCAATTGACTCTTATTGCTTCCTTTTTTGTTACATGGCTATTATTGCCGGTATTACATTTAATTATAGGATATAAGCCGAATGCACATACCTTGAAAATGCAAAGAAAAGAACATGACAATAATGAAACCTATGAAGATGACGCAACAAGAAGAGTTCATTGGCTTACTCAACTTTACAAAAAACCGTTAATAGCTTTCATCGTAATTTCAACTATTGCTGCCGGAGCATGGTTTGCTTCCCGGAATCTTACGTCCGGATGTCTCCCTGAATTGGATGAGGGTAGTATTGTTCTCGATTATCACGCGCCATCAGGAACCAACATAGAAGAAACCAACCGTCTTTGTTTGCAGATCGAAAAGATAATAATGGCTCATCCCGAAGTTGATACTTATACCCGGCGTACAGGCTTGGGCATGGCATTCAAAACATCCCCCAGTTATTTTGGAGATTATCTGATACAACTAAAAAAGGCACGGACTAAAACTACTCCTGAAGTTATATCCGAATTGAGAACGGCGATCAATGAAACTGTGCCAGTAATGACTGTAAGTTTTGGGCAACGTATATCCGACTTGTTAGGGGATTTGATGAGTACAGCCCAGCCAATTGAAATTAAAATATTCGGAGGGGATTATTCCACATTGCAAAAATTAGCACATCAAACAGAATCTATTTTGACAGCTGTAGATGGAGTCACAGATATAGATAACGGGATGGTGGTGGCTGGTCCGTCTGTTGCTTTCTTTCCGAATCAATCATTATTGGCTCAATATGGAATCAGTATGAAAGATTTTCAGGAACAGTTGAGTGTCTATACAGGAGGAATTCCTTTAGGGCAAAATTCAAATCTTGTAGAACCCAATCCTGTGCAATCTGCTATGTATGGAGGACTTCAGATAGGAACAATACAGGATGGAGAGCAAATGAGGCGGATCTTGATGCGTAAATTGAGATTCAGCGACAATAATCCGGAAATATTGAAAAAACAATTAATATTTTTGCCAGATGCTTCAACCAAACCGTTGTCATTTTTCTGTGATATACAAATAATACAAGGAGAGATAGAACAGAAGAGAGAAGACCTAAAGAGTGATATCACTCTCACAGCAAGGCTAAATGGTCGGGATTTAGGCTCAACAATGCAAGACATCCAGACTCAGATAAAAAATAAACTATCGCTACCACAAGGATATAATGTTGTTTATGGAGGAGCATATTCTCAACAACAACAATCATTTACAGAGTTGATCACAATTTTGTGTCTGGCTATTCTTTTGGTTTTTACTGTTCTCCTGATTTTGTTTCGGGAATGGATGGTATCCTTTATTGTATTGTTCGTTTCTGTATTCAGTATCAGTGGATGTTTATTAGCATTGTGGATAACCGGCGTACCATTAAATGTAAGTAGTTATACAGGGATTATAATGATCGTGGGTATAATTGCCGAGAATTCTATTTTTACCGTACATCAATTCCGTATGAATAGAAAAGCAGGTGGAGATGTGGAGGAATCCGTAAATTATGCAATTGCATTACGAATTCGCCCTAAATTGATGACAGCCATAGGTGCAATTCTTGCTTTAATGCCTCTTGCTCTAGGTTTTGGATTGGGAGCGCAGATGCAACAACCCTTAGCTGTCGCTGTGATCGGAGGATTTGTTGTCGGGCTGCCCATGTTATTAATTGTATTGCCAAGTTTGATGTTACTTACTTATAAAAGAAAATTGAGATAGAAGCTTAGTAGGATAATAATATCTGTAGAAGGCTATATATTAATAGATAAATGCACTTTTTATGTATGGTAAATAATCAATATTTTCAATTAGTACGGATAAAAGATTTAAAAATTGTTATCATTTTTTTGCATTGCTTTTTTAAGTGATGCTATCAAATCATCAATAACTTTTAGTTGCAGTTCATAGAACTCGATTTGTTTAGATAACTCTACGTTGTTTTTTTCTTTCTTATATTCTGGAACTTTTCTTGCTGACCGTTTGGCTTTAGGATTTTGAACCTTTATGTCTTCATATTCTTCCTGTTTTTTTTCCAATTCTTTTATTTTATTGTAACTTTCCGATATAGGTTTCGAATCGGAGGTACTTGATAATTCTGCGTTTGAGTACAAATCCATGATTTTCTTCACAGTCACAGTGTTTATTTGATTTATTTTGTACCTGTACTTTTCGTCTTTACATTCAATTACGATAGTATAATCAAGCATGAATTCAGTAACAACATTATCATTCCTATCCTTACCTGGAATATAAGATGACCATTTGAATATTAATTTATCGTTTTTATCGTCCTCGAACTGAAGCGCAGCCTTATAATCATAGAATGTTTTTGCTGCCCATTCTTTAGCATTGTCATACAATTGATTCGATGTAAGCCCTTCTGCACTTACAATTTCCATAAACTCAACATCACCTTCATTGTTCACGGGCAATTCATTCACTTGTGCGAATATAATTAACGAAAATAATAATGTGGGTAATATTAATATTTTTTTCATCGGTTTAATCTCAGATATTTATGCGTGATGGTAAAATGTTTTAATACAATGTAACATATAAACGTGGTTTTAGTGGTGTTTATTATATTTTGTTTATTTTTATATATTTTAGCAAATAATAACTCGATCTACATTCAGAGCTAAATCTTAACAAAGAGGGAAGAGCAATGGTGGACGAAATTTGTAATGATATATTTCTAATTATTTAGTATTATGAGAAAATTTTTGTTTTTATTATTCTGTATGCCAGTATTAGCTCACAGTCAAACTGATTACATGAAGGAGTATATTATTGCCGATAGCCTGATTCAAAACAATCAAATGGAAGAGGCTTATCCC
>JBKECE010000117.1:0-9778 GCA_047974325.1 Dysgonomonas sp.
TAAGGAAAATAAGCCGGTTGTGATGGAAAGAAAGGTTACAAGCTCGGCCGAATTCAAAAATATAACTAAGTCAGATTCTATCTTAACCAAATTTGTTATACAAAACAATGGTTTAAAATAAGGTAATTATATACGAATTAACCCCCAATGGTCTTAGAAGTACATTTGGGGGTAATTTAGTTTTAAACAGTGTCTTTTTACAAATTATTTTTAAGCCAATCTGAACAGTCCTTGCCAAAACCGTACCAAGCTCCTTCTCCACTTAATTTAACCACTAATATTTCATCATTAGAATCAATATAGGATTTTAAAAAATCTCTTATTTGGACGCAAGATTGATTTGATTTTACGATCCAAGTTGAATCTAAACAGTGCCACCAAGTACCAATAGACTTTATCTTTTCAATTAGAGTTGTGTAATCTTGACCAGTTTTATTGAGGTCGTAGCCAATTAAAATTGAATTCATAATATCATATATATTAGAGTTTTTGTAATGAACTCAAAAATACTAACACTATGGTAGATTATCTATTTTTAGCAAAGAAATTTTCTTGCCAAAGTTACATATAGCAAGACTATATAAACTTTGGTAAAGTGAACTTGCAATCTTTTAGCTCAATATTCGATTTATATCATGCGTTTCCAACGGAACAATCTTGTATCACGCAAATAGTTAAATATGAGTCGATTTGCATAGAGATGTATAATGCAAAACGATACAAATCTAAGAAAAAGACCAACTACCAAATAAAGGTAAAGTCACTATAGCATAAATCATGGCAAATCCAAGAACTTAAAAATCCAGAGAAATAAGTAAATAATTCGGTGTTTTGCTCCACTTTTCTATATTTGAGTGTGAGACAAATGCCAATGATGGAGTCGCTAGAATTTTCTGGCATTTTGCTCCTTAAAATGATTCTTTTATAAACTCGCCATTTAAGTAGAGAAATCTACTCAAATGGCGAGTGTTTTTATAATTATCCTGTACGAAATAATAAGAAGTCAGATGCTTGAACATCATTCATTTTGAGATTATTAAAACAAATTTCCACTAAAAAAATAAGATTATGAGATTTACAATTATAGATATAGATGCCTTCGAGGCGATACTAAAGGAAATTAATGAATTGTCCGAAACGATACAAATTATGTATCAGAACAGTGGTAATAAAGAGTCGAAAGAATGGCTAGATAATCAAGATGTATGTCATATCCTAAATATTGGTATGCGTACATTGCAGAGTTATCGCGATACCGGACGACTGCCTTTTTCTCGGATTTCCGGTGTTTTTTATTACAAGCCCGAAGATGTAAAAAATCTATTGATTAACTCAGGAAACAAAAGAATATGGAAGTAAATATTATAACAAAAGAAGATGGCGGAATCAAAAAAGCTTTAAAGCAAATAGAAAAAATAAAAGAGCAGATGAAGGTCATCAAGAAAAATAGCCGACCATCATTTTATGATGAACGATATTATACCGATGCTGAGCTTTCAGAGAAGCTACGCGTTTCTCGTATAACTCTCCAGGAATGGCGTAGCAAAGGTATAATTGGATATCTAAATGTAGGCGGCAAATCACTATACCGCGAATCTGAGATTGAGAAATTGCTGCCCAGTTTTATTTCTTATATTTCCAAATCATGCAATTATTTCGCATTTTTTGCTAATTAAAATTTGACAGATTGAATTTTATTTCATATATTTGCAAATATATTGATAATATAGAAAATAAAATAGATATGCCACAAATTCACTTTTTAAATGTAGGAAATGGAGATTGCACATGGATTAAGCACGCCAATGGAGCGAACTCTGTCATTGATGTTTGTTTAGCAAAGGCTGAAAACCTTTCAAAAGCCCAAGATGCGGTTACGGAAATGTTTTCTGCAAAAGCTAATTCAGTTAAGGGGAACTTTAATCAAGTAGCCTCTCCAGAAAACCCGATTGAGTATCTTCAACAATTTGGAGTAAATTCAATATTTAGATTTATACTATCTCATCCAGACATGGATCATATGGATGGACTACAAGACTTTTTCAAAACTTTTAGTCCTGCAAATTTTTGGGATACTAAAAACAATAAGCCCAAACCGGATTTTAGCAAGCCATGTAGGTATTCTGAAGAAGATTGGGATTTTTATCAGTCAATAAGAGATTCTAAGAAAAATCCAGTTTGTTTATATCTATATGATGGATCTAAAGGTAAATTTTATAATAAGAATGAAGATGGAACAAGCGGCGGGAATGGCTTGAAGATTTTATCACCAATTACTTCTCTTATAACAGAAGCCAATAAATGTGGCGATTACAATGATTGTTCTTACGTTCTACTATATAAGACAGGAGAGTTCAAAATCTTGTTTTGCGGAGATTCAGGCAATAAAACTTTTGAACATCTGCTAGCACATCACAATGCAGACATAAGTGACATCGATTTATTGATAGCCCCTCATCATGGCAGGAAAGGCGATATAGATTTTTCTTTTCTTGATGTAATGACGCCAAAATTAACATTTTTTGGGAATGCGGATAGTAAAGATTTGGCCTACAACGAATGGAATCGTCGAGGTTTAGAAAAAATAACCAATAATCAAGCTGGGACTCTGATTGCTGATTTTGTTGATAATGACATGAATGTATATGCTAAAAACGAAACCTTTTCCAAAAGCTATAACTCAGATACATTTAAGAATGAAAAATTAAATGCTTGGTATTTAGGAAGTCTCTCTAAGTAATAATAAATATATGATAAAATTTGATATATATTCACTTAAGGCAAGAGTTTACCCATGCTCAATAGTTTTGCTACCTTGTCTTTTGCTAGCTATCTTCTATATTACTAATATAGAAGCATACTATCATTACCTCACATCTTTTATAGGTATTGGTGTATTTTCATTTGTATTAGCTCAAATAGGACGAGATCAAGGTAAAAAGAAAGAAAAAAAACTATTTGAACATTGGGGAGGGAAGCCTACAAACATGATTCTAAGACATTCAAATAATCATCTGGATGTCCATACAAAAAAGCGTTTTCATACTAAACTTGAACAGGTAATTCCAGATATGAAAATCCCAACGCCAGAAGAAGAGCTTGAAAATTTATATGCTGCCGATTGCATATACGATAGCTGTACTAAATATTTAATTTCAAAGACAAGAGACACCAATAAATATCATCTACTTTTTAAAGAAAATATTAATTATGGTTTCAGAAGAAACCTATGGGGAATGAAGGCATGGGCGCTAACAATTATTGTAGGATGCTTGATTATTCATGCGGTTATTGCAACAGAAAAATTCACAACTTTTGAAACACCCAACACCACAGATTGGCTGTTATTAGCTACTTTGGTTATTATTTCAATGTTTTGGCTATTTACCGTAAATAAGGAATGGATAAAAGTTACGGCTTTTGCCTACGCGGAAAGATTACATGAGACATTACACGAATAAAAATAAATTGAAAATATGATACTCGAGTTAAAAGTAAAGAATTTTCTATCGTTTAAAGACGAAGTAACATTTAGTTTTGAAGCTACAAAAGATAAATCTTATGAAGATTACCAAGTTGTGGAAGTAGCTCCCAATATTCGTATACTCAGATTGGCTGTTGTGTATGGAGCAAATGCATCAGGGAAAAGCAACTTGATAGAAACTTTTGAGTTTCTCCGACATTTTTGGTTCAATAAACCTGAAAGTAAAGATAAGTCTACGGGTGTTGTCCCTTTTTTATTAGACATGAATACACCTAATGAAGCATCTGAATTTTCATTAATCTTTTATATTGAAGGAGTAAAATATATGTATTCTCTCGAATTAGAGAAAAGAAAAGTTATTTCAGAGAAGTTATATATATATCCGGGAACACAGCCAGCTTTAATTTTCGATCGAGTGATGGATAATGAAATCTCTGAGATCACATTCAATCCCAAGAGAGTTAAAATTAGTCAGACTGCAAAAGACGAAATCTCTGTAAAATGTTTGATTAACACTTCTGTTTTAGCAGCATACAACCAAGTAAACGTTGCTATTCCAGAAATAGACACTGTGATAAAATGGATAAAATCTCATTATAATTTACCGTGCATAGAGCCAAATACAGGACTTGTAAGCTATGCAGAAACTGCTATTTCAAAGAATCAAGAAACAAAAGAATATATTTTAAATTTTCTTCGTCGGGCTGATTTTAATATTTCAAATGTCAATACAGAGATAATAAAAGAAAATGTATCTGAGGATATGATTTCTTTTTTACTAAATGAAGTGGAGAATGTCCCTAATGATGAAAAAGAACGATTAAAAAATGAGAAAACAATCAAGCTAACTAAAACGGAGTTTGAACACTGTATCAAGAATGTAGATGGGCAAGAAGAGTTTTATAAGTTACAGAAAAACTATCAATCCCAAGGCACTCTACGAACATTTGGATTATCAGGGGTAATTTACAAAACAATAGAAGCAAATGCTTTTTTGGCAATAGACGAAATCGAATCTTCTCTACATCCAAGACTAGTTGAATTTATTATAGAAGACTTTCTTAAACACAGAGGAGAATCTCAATTGTTGTTAACAACTCATTATGATGGGCTTTTAGAAGAAGATGATTTATTGAGAAAAGATAGTATTTGGTTTACTAATAAAAAAGAAGATGGTTCGACGGAACTATATTCTTTAGCTGACTTCAAGGGGGTTAATCGTATTAGTTCTTTGCAAAAAGCATATAAATACGGTAAGTTTGGTGCCACTCCAAATATTTAAATACTATGGGAGGACGTAAACAAAAAATACGAGAGCCTAAATCAGGCATTTACATAGTTGGAGAAGGAATAACGGAGCAATATTATTTCTCACATATCAAAAAGATATTCGGTTTTCATTGTACAATAAAACCTCGTTTTTTCGGCAATACAAGCATTGCTGAAATGAAGAAAAAAATAGAAGAGCTGTTACGTGGAGATGTTTTTGTTATATGTGTATTTGATGCTGACGTTTCTATACATAACGAAAGTGAACGCAAGAAGTTAGAGCAACTTCAAAACAAGTATCGCAAGAACAAAAAACTTCTTTTTTGTAATAGTTTACCGTCTATTGAATATTGGTTTCTGTTACATCATGAGCATACAAACCGTTATTTTAAGAATGCTAAAGCTGCCGAAACCGCTTTGAAAAGATATATCAATGATTATGAAAAGACGGCTCAGTTCTTAGAAAAAGAAAAATGGGTGCAAGATTTATGTGTTGAAGATAAATTAAGTCAAGCTATTGTGCGTTCCAAGCGTTTTGAGCCAGAGCATGGTTCATACTCAAATATGCATGAAGCATTTGATGTTTTATTAAAAGATGCACAGGCTAAATGATTATTAATTAAAACAAAATATATGAGTAATCACAAAATTAAATTTTACCCGGTATGTAATGGAGACACAGTACTCATTACATTAAAAGATGAAACGACCATCCTATTTGATGCTAATATCAGAGAGACTGGTAAAGATTCTGATGGAAATCAAATATTTGACGTAAAGAAAGACCTATTGGACTCACTGAAAAAGAAAGGCGGAAACTATCATTTGGACTTGTTTGTATTAACACATCCGGATCAAGATCACTGCCGTGGTTTCAAAAAACATTTTTATAAGGGCAATCCCGATAGCTATTCAGATTCCAACAAGAAGGAAGACGAAATCATTATTGACGAGATGTGGGTTACTTCGCATCTGTTTGACAGTACAACAAACGATGATGCAAAAGCTCTCAAAAAAGAGGCAGAAAGACGACGGAAATTATGGGATGAAAATGACAAGGATAAAGATAAAGCCGGAAACAGAATCCGTATGATAGGCTATAATGGAGATGATAAATTTGAGAATGTCCAGAGTAGTACTCCCGGAGAGATACAAAACAAAATTAACGGAAGTAGTAAAAATGATTTTGAGTTTTTTATTCACTCCCCATTTAAAGATAGCTTAGTTACGGCATCTGCCGATGAAGATGCTAACTTCAGCAGCATTGTTGTTCAAGCTCGTTTTAAAGCGAACTCTAACGATAAGGATTTTTGTACTTATGCCCTTTTAGGCGGAGATGCAGATCATAATATATGGGCAAAGATTTGGGAAATATCAACAAAGAAAAGTAATAATAATGAGGATAAGTTAAAATGGGATTTGCTTTTAGCTTCGCATCATTGTTCATGGACTTACTTTAACGATGTCCCATATAATGCAAAAAATGAAAACAAAACACCTAAAGATACTTCTTTGAAAATTTTAGATAAACGAATAGGAGAAGGTAAAATAATTGCCTCCTGTAAAAAAATAAAGAATAACGATGATAATCCACCGCATCATAAGGCAAAAGAAAAATATCAGGATAAATTAGCCAAGAAAGAGCATTTAATTGAATTAGCTAAAGAGCCCAAAGAATCAGAGCCTAAACCCGTAATATTCAAAATTACGGCTCAAGGTCCCGTCAGAGAAGATACGAACCAGCAAGGAAGTGCTTCTGCATCGGCAGGAGGAGGAATAGGTGCCGCCAATAGAAGAACTGAATATGGCTCGAAATCTGTACTCTAAAAAACTCAAAGTATATTCAGGGGAGTTACCCATTGAAATTCAATATTCTATTCAAGATATCAAGACATTGCTCAATAAGCGTAAACTTGATATTCTTGAATGGGATGAAAATTCTGTAGCCATAAGTGTGGCACTTAATGTGCAACTTCCACCACGGGGAAATTACCAAGATATTGATATCCGCGAGAAAGAGCCGGTTCTTATAGTTTTTAATAAATCTTCATATCCAGACAAAGCACCACGAGCGTATTCTGACCGATTGGATTTTCCGAAGAAAAATCTGGCACATTTGTATGTGTCAAAAGAAGGAAAGCCAGTACCTTTTTGTCTGACCAGAGGAAATTTAGATGAATGGTTTGCTGAAAAAGAAATTAGAGATTATGTACTTCAAGTTCGGAGTTGGCTATGTGATGCAGCAAGTGGTGAATTAGCATCTGATAGCGACCAATATGAGCCATTAAGATTAGAAGGATATAGCGGAACTTGTGTTTACAAATACAAAGAACTGGCTGATTATGTAAATAATAAACAAGGGATAGAATCAGACAAAGGTTTTGTATTAGGCCTGTTTTATGAAACACAAGCCCAAACAGATAAGAAAGCAGCCTCTTTTCGATTTCTGGGTTTTATGGAGACAAGTGATGATATTGAAAAAGTTTTCAAGAATAATGTTGGACTAACTGGAGAAAAGCAAATTGGCAAATGGCAGTATGGTATTATATTGTGGGATAAGAATCACAAAATACAGGAAGAGTATCTTGTGGAATTACCTTCAAATTGTGAGGAGTTGTATCAGTTTGCTAATAATTTAAACATAGATATATCCGCTGGTCTGGAAGCCTATTGCAGATATGAAATATCCACAAAAAGAAATAATTTCCCGATAATCGTATCCATAAAACGACCGCATAACATTATTGGTTATAATTCTGATATTGAATTTGTAAACTTCACAGCAACAGTGTCTTCAGAAGAGATAAACGCAAAGCAATTGAATAGCGATTCTAAAGTTGTATTTCAATCACATATAGAGCCTTTGAGCATAGAAAAAGCACGTGAGGTTTCAGGATTGAAGAATGACTTAGGTGGGTTGGTTATAGCTGGTTGTGGTGCATTAGGTTCTAAAATAGCCATGCATCTAATCAGAAGCGGTTACACTAACATGGTGTTATTAGACGGAGACTCTTTTTCAGCACATAATTTAGTTCGGCACTCTCTTTTCCCTGAACAAGTCGGAAAAAACAAGGCAGTCGCCTTAAAAAACGTTGCTGAATCGTTTTATAAATATGATAACTTAGAGGAAAATTTGCTTGCCTTACCTATAGATGCGGATATTTTTACAGATCCCACAATTCTTAATAATGTTGATTGGTTTTTAGATTTCACGGCATCAAAATCCTTTTTCAATCACCAAATAAAAAATATCAAGGAAACATCTGCTAATATCTGTAAGGCGACAATGCTTGATAACGGAAATCTTGGAGTTCTTTTAATAGAAGGGAAGAACAGAAGTCCAAGATTAGATGACTTATTAGTGTTGGTCTATGATTTATACAAACAAGATCCATTTATCAGTACATATTTACAAAGCGAATATGATAGGAGTAAACAGGAATCTACTATCATAAACGTTGGTGTTGGTTGCAATTCTGAAACAACGATTTTATCTGATGAAACAGTTTCAATTCATTCTGCCGCTTTCTATAGTGTTATAAAAAATGAATATGAAAGAAAGAGCTTCAAGGATAATGGATATATTTTTATCAATAGGATTAGTTCTGAAAACGGATTTAAAATAGAAAGTTCAGCCTTTATTGTTCCTCCTTTAATAGCTGTTATTTGTAATGGATGGGGAATACGAATGAAACCTGAAATTGCTATAAAAATGAAGTCAGAAATGGGTATTGCTATGCCTTATGAAACAGGCGGTGTTTTTATCGGCACTATCAATAAGAAGAACAGAACTATCCATGTTACTGATATGATTCCTGCACCAAGTGATAGCGAATCAAATGAAACTACTTTCTATCGTGGAATTAATAATTTACCTGAAGATATTGACAGAATAAAAAAAATGTCAGGGCAAGTATTTGGATATGTTGGGGAGTGGCATTCACATCCTTTTGGACCTAATGGATTGAGCCAGCAGGATATGAAAGAAGTCAATAAGCATTTGAAAGAATTTAGAAACCTCTCAAATCCTATGCCGCTGTTTATCATGTTGGCTACACCTGATGGACTAATCCCTTTTGTGTTTGAATAAAATATTTAATACGAAACATACTGTATTGCACATAGAATTAAAAAGGAATTTAGTATCTTTACACTAAGTTAAGTAGCTCTTAAATATTATGCAAAGCTTGCGAAATATACGAAGTTCGCTCGTTTCTAAATCGTTACCTATTGGTGTTTTAAAATTCGTAACCCGCTAATTCATAGTCTAAAAGGCAAAATTCTGTGTTTTCCGGCGTGATAAATGAACTTACGGTCTATCTTACAGAGTTTTGAGATTACTATTAGGTTCTTATTAAGCCTACCACAACTAAGCATTGGAAGTAGTTTTCCATCTTTGGCTGTGCCCTAGTATATCCAATAATCTGTTTGGGTAATTCCAATAGTGGAATACCACAAGGCGTTACTGTCTTTTGTCGGGTAGTTCTAATCCACAGTACACCATCATCGGCTCTTACTATATGTTTCGGGGTAAGGTTACAAACATCTCGATACGCCAAAAACTAAAAATTGAAACACATCACGGGTAAGGTATCGGGACGGGTGGTCTAAACGTGTTTTAGAACGTTTTCCTAAATCTGCTTTTTATTGCATTTTAGGAGTTAGACATCTAAAGTCAATTAATGCACAAATAATTGTATGATTGCGAATTACGTTCAAATTTCAATTTTCGATATTCAGGTTTACAGTTTTTAACAAGCGACGGTATTGATGAGCCGCTTCCGGGATTTCTGGTTGGAGGCCCGAACCCCGGTAAACAGGACGGGTGCGAATATCCGTCTTTAGTTCCCGACGAGGCTTATATTGACATTTTACCCTCTTATGCCTCCAACGAAATTGCCATCAACTGGCAAGGGATGTTTACTTATTATGTGATGGCTCTGGATGCTACGTTAAGGGATATAAAATAAACGTAGTTTCTATATAATGGAATCGTACACCGGGATTTCATTCAGATAGGTATAG
>JBKECE010000164.1:0-3359 GCA_047974325.1 Dysgonomonas sp.
GATTGCGGAGTCTATTTAATTCAGTAACTGTATCGGCGTCGACTTTTTTATTCTAACATTCCAGTCTCCTGGTTGGCATTGAACGCCACTGGCTTATAACATTTTAAATAACCGGCCCGCATAGCGGGTCCGGCGTAGGGCCGGAGGTCCAAAACGATATTGATTTATTGTATCTCTTAATTTGATTCCAACTATGCAATATATATAAAAAGGAATGAGTATGGACGCCATCAAGAGAACAATCTTAAGTCTCGAATCTTCTATGTGAGACACAGACTGATGCTATAATCCCAATCTTGTTGCGGTTTCCTGAGTATGAATGCGATCGTACATTAAAACGGTATCAGCGGCTTTATGCAACCAAATGGTTGTAATTAAATAGAAGTGAAAGGTCGCAGCTACCGCCCCCCAGATTAATCCTCTAATGATTACCTTTGGGGTGTAAAGTCCAAGTGGGATGGCAATTATCCAGCAGAAGCATAGTGAATCAATTCCAAATAAAAATGCCGGAAGGAATACATACCGGTCATCTATAAAAAACCAATCGAAAACATTTTTAACAAATTCAAATTTAGCAATGTGGATGACTATGTATTCACCAAAAATGCCAGATGGTTTTTGGATGAACAAATCAAAAACGTAGTATCCAACTATCAGGCTAATCATAAATATAATTGTTTTTTTCATAATGCTCCAAATGTCGATTAGTCTAATTGCCGTTAGTTATAGTGGAGTGGCTTTCTCAAGTATAATACCGGTGCAGCTTTGCTGCGTCCGGAGCCGATGGTGCGCAGTTGATTGATTTGTTAGCTGTATCTATGCTGAGTGGCTTATTGTTCTAAATAAGCTGGTGTTCTAAAAGAGCATCTTCCCACAACTCATGCTTATGCTCGTGAAAGTAATCGCGGACTATTTTTTGAATATCTGCTGATTGGAAATCGTTTCTTTCGATAGCTTAAATAAGATGCTTTGATTTCTCTTCATCCATTTCCGATATTACGTTCTTGGGCTCACAGCAACCATAACCGTCGTAGGATATGCGCACCAAGTAGAGAGAACCTTTCTCGCTTATTCCGAAATCAGCAAATACTGAATCACCCTGTGACGCCAAACCATAATCACATGGACGCGTTGGCATTAGCTCATATCTTCGGATATCCATCATTCTCTCCTGTACGGATAACGCCTGTATAAGTTGCCCGTACTTCGGGAGTGGAGTTTTGGGGTAAAGTTGGCGCAGCCAACCCCAAAACGGAGCGTAGCAGTGCGGGTCAACTTGATACACTTAAGCACTCAACTGAGATTTCAAATATTTTAATAGCGCATCCCGTTCCAATCCAGAAGAAAAATCTCTTTTAGGGAGAATGTGCCACTGCATACCAGACACCTGAATATAAACACTACCGAATCTAGTGAAGACCTTTCCGATAGCATTGTACTTATGAGTCGTTTCGTTATATTCAGTGCTTTCAATTATACCATTTGAATTAAATATAAATTCATGTTTTCCTAGAACCCCTTTTTTAATCATTGGAGTGAATGCTGATATTATTACACCAAAAAAGAAAATGAATGCGAGAATAAAAATAAAATAGAATACCACTAAGAGTCCAGCAACCAAATATTCGTTTAATCCCATGAAATTAGATATACCTTTCCACTCTCTGTACGCGAAAAAAATTGCCAAGAATAGAAATAATGCCTTATTTATCCCCATGCTAAGCTGTGTAAAAAAAGTTCCAAACATTAGATCTCTCATCAGCAAGTTTGATTGATGGTGAATTTCGTTTTGCTCAATTTCTGACAGCTCAGATTGTGATGGATCATAAAGTTGACTCATATGTTTCCTTGAAGCTTAACGTATGAATTGAGCGGCCTGTGCGGCTTTTCGCGCAGGTCCGCTCGAATGATGGGTTAGCGCCCGATCTACGATTGCTCTGGCGAGTAGTAAAGCGTCTTGCCGCATTGAGTGCAAAAGTGCTCACGGTGAAATGTTCGGTTCATAAGGGCACGAACATTGATGCGCGCGTTGCCGCAGGAAAAGCACGAGACCCTATTTCCTTGGACATGCTCGGGATGTTCTGACTTGTACCAGTCGTAGGTCATCTTCTCGAAGGTGGAGAGCTGTTTAAGTCGCCCCGTCATGATGGTGAGAGGAATGAAGAAGAACATTGCACCCCACACGAGGAAGAACAGGTTGCCTCCAACAACGGCTGAAACTATGGCAACACCACCGATCAGCATGAAGATTGAGCAAAAAAAAATGATGAAGATTTTCGACGTTCTGTAATTCATGTTTCTCCTCGCGAAATATGGACTGCGTAAGGGGCACTAACTTTTACTTAAATGGCGGCACGTAGTGCCGTCCAGCTTCAAGTTTATGTTAAATGGCTATTTACGATTTTGTAAATTTCTTAAAGCAATAACCTCAATAAGCTTAGGTAATTGATTTGCAAGTCTAGTAATAAACTTCAGGTGTTCTTTATATAGGTTTAATTTTTCTTTGTAAAAGCCACCTGCAATAATTGATTTACCTGAAGGTAATATCAATGAACTCATTGCCATTATTGATGCATGGCTATAACCATTATAAAAGTCTTTGGCTTGTGCTAGCCACTCTGAACCTTCAACTAAACCTAAAGTGTTAGCGTTTGATAAGACATTGTCGATAGCTCTGTGAGCTTTAGTATTGTTCTTACCTTGTTCATAGGCCTTATAAAAACTAACTGGTTGTGCGTTTTTGCTCTTATCAATTATTAATTTTCTGTCTGCACTAAGCAGTATTGCTAAGCATAAGGACTCATAAGAGATTCTCATGGTGTTTCCAGACGCATTAATATGACCTTCAATCAAAAGTCTTGTTGCTGTCACAAGAGATTCTATGGTCATAAACGTGAATTCTTTAACCCATTTATATTTTTGTTTTTCAGGATCATTGAAGTAATGCTCAAAGATCTGTTCACTTTGCTCAAGTAAATTAGTTATCTGAGTTATTTCTGAATCGAAGGTGGAGCAGAATTGAGCTACAGATCGATCAGTTATTAAAATATTTCGGATAGTTAAAACTCCATTAGCAATTTAACAATTTATTATCCGGAACAATTCCGCATAAGAAGACTTGTGCGGCATAGTCTGCAATGGTTGCCAACGAAGGATGATAAATCCCTTTTGCTATCAACCGGCTGGGTTTGGCTTTTAGCCCATCTTATCGGCAAAGGCGGCAAGTTTCCGCCTAAGAGCTGTTGAGATCGGCTAGAGACTTTTACCGTCTGACCCCACCCTCCCCTTGAAAAGGGGAGGGATGTGAACAGCCATTGCCTTGCCTCTGGATCCCCGTTTTCACGGGGATGACGGCGGGG
>JBKECE010000232.1:0-20401 GCA_047974325.1 Dysgonomonas sp.
CTGTTGCCGATGGCCAATACCCTGATTGTATCCTGTGGAGTTGCTCCATACACACGCCCTGCAAAGGCAGACAGCATGATGACGCCAAAAATGAATAAACGGATTATTTTTTGTCTCATAATTGTTAATATTTAAGTTGAGGTGACCTCTTTTTTGTATTTTCATCAATTTCAATGACAAGTGTTTTTTTTCTGTTATTTTTATTGTGTTTGATGATCACATTTTGTGATTTTGATATTTCTATTTATTGTTATTCTTTCGATTTCTTGTATGTTTCGGATTCTTAAATCGTATTATTCACATATTGAAGATTGTTTACAGAATGCGCTCGGAGCAACACATCATTGAAAGTTTTGAAAACATTATTTTTGATAATGATATTACTCTCATAGGCTTTGTCCGGATCAATTATATTGAGATGAGGATTCACCCAGATGGATACATGAGGAGCACCTCCGCCATATGTGCCGTCAAGAAATAAATTGTTTTGGATGGTAACATCATTTACAGCACCCGATTCAAACCAGTGATCCATATCTCCTTCTATCAATATTCCGGTCATTTGTGAAGAAAATGAATTATTCTCTATAACCACTTTCTTTGGTGTACTTACCAAAATACTCCTTGCTCTGTTGTTCCTGATAACATTTTCTTTGAATGTGAGTCTTGGATACCATTCTATATTTTCAAGTCCATCCCCTATGTTAATCATATCTAGAATGGGCATTTCGAATACAAACTTAGAAAATTGACTATTGATTTGCTCTACGCTTTTGATTTGCAGCTTGTTTTTAGGTAGCAGCTTGTCGCCTGAGACAACCTGAATCGTATCTCCATCGGACGCAAATTTAAAGCCAAACTGCTGAGGGTGATTCAACCGTGCGATCACGGTGTATGGGTCTATGATTCTTTCTACTTTGGTGTATGTTCCATGCACATTGCAGGCATCGTCCAGCATATTCTCAAATAAACAATCTTCTATAACCAAATCGCCTTTACAGTTGCAAAAATGTGTTGCATCGGCAGTCGTAGACAATATTCTTTTTGAATTTTCGCGCAATCTCACATTAACAGATTTGAGATAGATGTTTTCAGTTTTTTCAGCAACCACACCCATTCCTCCGGCATGGTAAATATTGATATCCGAAAGACTGATATTTTTTGAATCGGACAGATGGAAAGCCGGAGAATGTCTGTTGGATCCGAATGAGCCTTTGAAGGTTATGATTGAACCTGTGGGCGGAGTCTCTTTCTCAAACTTCGTTTCCAATCGGAATGTTCTTTCACCTATTTGCATTGCTTTCATTTTCTTTGTCCACTCATTGGTAATGCTATACAAATCATCGTTTCTGTATAGGACGGCTTTTGTTTTGGGGTCGAAGCATATATTTTCGCCAAGATCTGTTTCTTCCCAACCTTCACCCTTTATAATCAGTCTATTGTCAACAAGTTCATAATTACTGAATCCTTCGTTAATTTTAATATCGACTGTAGAATCGTTTTTATTGCTGCGAATAACACTACCCTCCAAATAAAATGGCACTTCCCAATAAATATTAGCATTACAGATTTTTACGTTTGTTGATCTTTCTACAAGAAACGGAATGATCTGTCCATGAAAAATAAATTCCGATCCTTGTGCGTCGATCTCAATGTCTTCAAAATCAATCAGCGGAAAAGCAAAATACCTGAATCCTTTGTCATGATTCGTCACAGCATGGTATTTACCGAATGCTTGGGTTGGATAGAAATGATAGGTAGACTTTGGAAATACGATTTTCAGCCCTTTTTTATTTTTGTTTTTGCTGAGTATGTCATATATAAAAGGGGTTAGATCCGATGAATGGTTTTCTATTCCTTCGTCTTGCAAATTGATCACATTTATTGCTTTTGACGTCGATGTAGATAACAGCATAGTCAAAAGTAATAGTATCGTTATCGTATACGGAAATTTATTCATTATCAGTTGTTTGTTTGGTTTTGTTCTTCTATTTAGGAGCTAAGGGAAGGCTAAAATTTGAAAATCTTTTTGTTCATGACTCTGTCGGAAGATTCCACTTTGACGATGTATACTCCTTTGGGCAAAGCGGAAATATCCAACGTTTTTTCTTGAACAGACCTGAACAAACATCTGCCATTAATGTCAAATACACTTGTATTGCAAGCTGAAGAATGATTTATGATCAACGATTGTTTTTCGTGCAGATAGTAAATTTCGGACATGTTGTTGTCTTTAACAGGTTCTATACCTGTTGTTATTCCGGAAAATTCATATGCTCCCGCATCTTTGTGTCCATCACTGACATTTGCACCTCTTATGTCTGAGTCTGGAACCACATTTAGACCCTTCACCAGATAGGATGAAACACTTCCACTAAAATTTGCAGCCATGCTACCAGTCAAAATTTCCAGATAAGGAACACCTAATGTGGGCACTGTAAGTGAAGTGTTCACTTTTTGATAAGTGTTTGATATCCACGATCTGTTTTCAGTGTTTGATGAGGTCGATAAATATAGTTCCGGATATTTCACATTGTCATTGTTTACATCAAAACCTCCACCAAGCTGATTGAAAATATTGCCTTGGAAGCGTCTCATCGTGGAAGGGCTTGAAGGATCGTAACATACGAGTCCGTAGGTAGACACTCCGGCTTCATCGTCGTTCATTATGTTATTTACAAAATAGGCATAGACTGGTTGTGATTGGAGAAATACACTTTTTGAGTTTGCTCTTGCTGCATTATAGTTTTGAAATAGGGTATTATTGACAAAAAGAATTGTCCCAGCGTAGTCAACACCGTGATTGTAGATTCCAATTGTATTGGTCAGATCGGAAGTGAGGCGAACATTACCTTTGTTCTGAAACAATACATTGTTTCTCATGCTCAGGTTGAAAACCGAGGACGTGGCTAACCCGTAAGACGCAGTAGAAAGTACTGAACCTGCTCCATCAGATTCATTTTTGTAGAAAACCGAATTTTCGATTACGATGTCGGTTTGGGTTGAGCCTAATCTGACGATAATAGCACCACCTTGACCTCCAGACGTTCCGTTGGCAGATCTACTGGAATTTCCTTCAAAATAGCATTCGGAGAGGTTTACTTGAACCTTTCCGGATGTAGCTATAGCACCACCGGCTCTGGTTTCATCTGTTCCTATCAATGTGGCAGGATTGGAATTATTTATAAATTGGCAATTGGTGAGAATGCCTGCTGCATAGGGTACGGACCCTGAATTACTGAAAAACATGATTGCTCCACCCAGATTTGATTGGCAATTAATAAAACTACAATTGTCTGCAACGACCGAACCACCTCTGACCATGATTGCTCCACCTCCGCCCCAACTGGATGCAAACGTTCCAAGATTGGTGAATGAGACGTTCCTTAAAGTCAAAGTTACGGACGAAACAACATCAAACGCTCCTCCGAACTGATCGCTAGATGTCACTAAGGCATTTTTGATGGTCATATTTGAGAACGAAACATTGCTTACAACCTGAAACATGGAAAAACTGGCTGTAGAAAGTATATATTCGGCATCTGTCATTGTTTGCAGAATCACGTTGTCCCTATTATTACCGACAAGAGAAACACTCTTATTCAATACAATTCTTGAAGAAATCAAATAAGTTGCATCTGCCAGATGGATCTCCATACCATCTACCCACATACCCACATTCAAGGTGGCCCATGGTTGACTTGAGTCGGTTCCGGCATTGGAATCTGATGCCGAAGCATTGTTAGGATCTACATAAACTATGGTTGCGGCATGCAACACTGAAGTGGATATTGTTATTAACAATACCAGATATAATAATCTTTTCATGATGGTTAAGATTAATTTAATCTTCTGTCATAAAGAGGAATCCTTTATGACAGAAGAAGCTTTTTATAATATTTATTTTTTTATTATTTTTTGGATAATATCCTTTCCTTCTGTTGTGATTTTCACAATATAAAGTCCAGGTTGCAAAGATGTTGTTGATATAATACTATTTGGATTTTTTTGTTGATATATACACCTTCCGCTAACATTATATATCGCTACTGATTCTACTGCTGTGTTGATATACAAAAAGTCGGAAAAAATAGTAGGATAAATTACATTGGATAAATTGGAATTGACATGAATGCTGGAACCATCTGCTATCATTTCCCATGCACCGGCATCTTTTATGTCTGAATCTATTCCAGTTCCGTTTATGTCTGCAAGTGGTACAATATTTATTCCATTCAGCAAATATTCATTCACTCCATTATTCAAAGCTACCGATACACTGTCTTGAGACGATGTAAATGGAATATAGGGTAAACCTTCTGATGGCACTACCAGATCTGTTTGTAATTGAGAGCGCATTAGTCTCTGACCTGTTTGATTTTTACATTCCGGACACATTTCGATGGATAGATCAGGGAAATTCACAGAACTAAAAGCTCCGCCTGTTGCATTCAGCACATTTCCTTTGGCCACCATAGTTGTCAATCGGGTGGGGGCTACATCATAACCACCTTCCAATACTAATCCATAGATTCCGGTGACAGGATTTCCGAGTTCATCTTCATTGTCGTTCATTAGGTTATTGATCAGATAATATTTCATGTAGTTATCACCCAATGCGATACTTCTTGCATTTGTGGTTTGACCTGTAGATCCTGAATTGTAATTTTTGAAAAGAGTGTTATTAATAAAAACAAAATTACCTGTGCCCTGATATGAATTATTCAAAGGCAATGAAATAGTATTATTGTATGCTGTGGTTTGCAAGCAACCTTGGTTTTTCAGAAACACACAGTTGGTGAAATTGATGTTCATTTCTGTTGCTGCCGAAGAAGATGATTCGGCCTGAGTTGATAGAACTGCACCTGCACCGGCTGTTTTGTTGTCATAGAAAACAGAATTGGTAACGGACAAATTCATCACCTTATCTGTACCCCATCTCAGCATGAAAACTCCTCCGGCAGCATTTGTTCCTAATGAAAAATTGCTTTCAAAATAGCATTTATCGATATTTACAGTTGGATCGAGACTCAAAACGAAAGCTCCACCGAATCTGTATGTATCATATTCGGTTCCGGACGGATTGCCATTGCCTTTGAAGGTTGTGTTGGTGATATTGCTTGTAGATCCGGATGCCAGATACATGGCTCCACCCTGAGTGGAATAGCAGTTGGTGAAACTGCAACTGTCCACATTGACTGTTCCGTTATTCATAATGCCTGCACCCCATGAATTGACTGTTCCTCCATATACTTTGACGTTTTTCACATCCACATGTTTAAGGTTGAGTGTGGCATTAGCTTCCACTTCAAATGCTCCACCATAGGTGTGTGTGGTGTTCTCTTCCATGTTCAATGTGCCGTCGAAAATAAGGTTTTTGATTGTCGCATTTTGGAATGTCACATTTGCACCGGTGAGAATTTTGAAAAAACGGTGCGTATTGTAACCAAAGTTGAAATCCATATCGGATTCACCCTGAATGATTACTCCTGTTTTGGATTCACCGATCACTTCAATATTTTTGCCGAGAATAGCTCTTGTCACGCCCATCACTGTCATGTCGTATGTTCCGTTAGAAACCATGATTGTGCAATCATCAATCCAAGACGAAATATTCAGGGTTGCCCAAGGGTGTTCCGGATCATCTCCCCAATTGCTGTCTGATGCATTGGGATGACTGGGATTCACATAGTATGTTACAGCTTGTGCTGATATGGCACACACTAACAATAAAAAGGTGAAAATTTTTTTCATGGTAATTAAATTTTATTTTGTTATAGGTCTTTTTATAAAATGATTTTATGAGAATAAATATTGTCTGATGTTTGTATGGTGAGCAGATACACTCCATTTACCAATCCGGAAAGATTTATTTGCTCTCCGCTGCGTGAAAGTATTTCCTGATACATCAATTTTCCTTGGAGGGAAAACACCTTAAATCTGGCTGGTACGTTTTGTTTGAATATGATTTTACCATCTGCCACGGATATATAATCAATTGTGCTATCTATGGCATTCTGATCAATGCCTGAATTGTAGGAAATATTTTTTGTCCAGAAACTTACATTATTGGGAACTCCGTAGGCCTGACCGTGGACACGAATTGTGCTATAGTCGGGATTGTAAGTATTGTTTTCGTACGTCAATCCATCGACAGAGGTCACCACCACAGCTGGTTGCGGACAATCGTTAATCGCATTATTATGAATGTTTATATTGCTGTATGCACCCGCAGGGGCAATAGACTTGTTGCCACCAATACACATTACACTCAATGCTCCGGCTTTGCCCGATGTGGAAGAGCGTCCAAACATACAGTTTGTTATCGTATTGTAGCTGATCTCCACATTGCTCGAAAATCCGGCTTCCATCCAATCATATTCAGGCGACAGAACGATTCCTCCCATCTCACAATCTTCGATGATATTGTTTGAAATAATACCATTTCCGGCTTTTATGAGTATTGCTCTTGATCTGATGTGCCCAACAAGGTTATTCCTGATCGAAAATCCCGAACCAATCTTGTCTTTATTGTAAAGTACATCTCCGGCTGCCAAATCGGTAGGTATTTCGTTTACCCTGATCTGAAATCCGTTAGTATAAGAAGCCCTGTCGGACAATGAAGTATACTTTGAAAGAAAAGCATTAATCTCTGTAGTAGTTGGTGTTGCACTTTTCAGGATTTCTACATTTACAACGCCTTTTCTTGAACCGTCATAGCTAACCA
Organism: Dysgonomonas sp.; assembly: GCA_047974325.1. Classification (GTDB taxonomy): domain Bacteria; phylum Bacteroidota; class Bacteroidia; order Bacteroidales; family Dysgonomonadaceae; genus QVMP01. Next base: position 6,728 of record JBKECE010000232.1, read on the forward strand.
ATTGTATGGAATCGGTAGCGCCTAGGTAAGCACTTGTTCCGGACGAAAGGAAATAGATACTTCTAGTGGAAGCATCCACTTTGTAGATGGGATACATGGCTCCGTTGATGGCTATACAATCATCTCCGCCATATGCTATTTCACAACCTTCGATGGTAGGACCTATCTTCGCATTCTTGCTATGTATACCATCTGCATTCACAGACCGCAGACGAGCAGACGGACGTTCTGTTTCGTCTTTTTTCAAACTTATTTTGCACGATTGGTAATGAGAATTGTCTGTTTCATTTTCAAAAAATGCAAAAGTGGAAGCTCCGTACAATGTGACATTCTCGATAGTCATGTTGCTGCACTTGTACATATAGAAGCAATGACCAGAGCCTGTTCTGCTAAAAACGACTAAATCTCCTACGGCTTCTAAAGCATCCCACGAATACAGTTTGGAAGCCCGGAATTGATTGTCTGTTCCGGTTTTTTTTGTTATCGTAAGCCCGGATTCGTAAATTGTAAGAGAATTACGTTTCAATTTCCTTGTTGAAGAATCAAAAAACTGTGTTCTGGTTGCTGCTATATCCGTAATAGGATACCCTTCATCAACGGTGAAATCGAACCAGCCTTTAGATGAGTCTACTGCTGTTATTGTGCCTTGTGTGAACAGTAAAGGATCAAAATCTATTGAAAAATTTTTCACAGTCACATTCGTACAATTATTGAATGTGAAAACATTGCTGGCTTTGTTGCAAATGATTTCAGATCCGTTAAGATCAATTGTAACATTATTCAGATCCGAAAAAGTATAATTTCCATGATTCACCGCATCAAACAGATATTTTCCCTTGGGAATGTTGATGGACGAATTTGAAATCTGGGCATCAAGCAACGGTTTCAGCAATGGTAGGTCTGCATACGCATTACTTATCCAGATGAAACACAGAATGACCAAGGTTATGATTTTTTTCATATCAACTATTTTTTTCAATATTGTGGATTCGGCACCAAATTAGGATTCACAGCAATTTCTCTTTTGGGAATAGGATACCAGATTTTTTTATCATTTGTTCCCACATTGTCGACAACGGTTTTCACTCTGTCGTTATAGTAATAATAGACATTTCCGGTTTGAGCCGTTGTTTTCAGATTTCGGATCGTAGAAATAAATTTACCCATACGTATCAGATCTAGCCTTCTCCAACCTTCACCGCAAAGTTCGCGGGATCTTTCGTCCATCAGTTCTTCCATAAAATCAGATTTATGATAAACAGAATTTAAAGTGTTTAAGGTCACATAATCAATAGTTGTTCCATTGGTACAAGCACGTTCACGGATACTTTCCAAAAGGACTCTTGCTCCGGCTTCGTTCCCGTTTTTATATTTAGCTTCGGCGCACAGCAATATAATGTCCGAAAGTCGGAGAATGGGATAGTCAATGTTGCTTGCCCAGGTAGGCATTCCCAGAGCAGAACGCAACAGTGGATCGGATTGTCTGAATTTAGTCAGACAAAGATTGCTTCCGGATGAATTGACTGTGTTTGGACGGAAATATTTTGATCCGTTGATCGTTTGGCTTGCTGTTACACCTCCTGTGTTTCCTTGTAAGTTCCAATAGAAACGAGAATCTTGAGAATTGTATTTGTCGGACAATTCTCCAATAGGACGCATCCAACCGTAGTTTCCACCATCAGTTCCTACAACACCTTGAGGGCCTGTTAAGTATGGAAATAGATAATAATTAGATGACCCACCTGCTCCGGATTGAGTGATCATCAGACATTCGTTTTTTTGCTCTGTTTTTGTATCTGCCAGAAAACAGTTATAGACAGGATTTGTCATCTTATAACTGCTGTTTGCGATGATTGTATCTGCTAAGTTTTCAGCTTTTTGATAGTAGTCAACATCATTTACCCAAGCAAAACTATTAAGTTGAAAGTCGAGGCTTTCACCTACATTATTCTGTTTGCAGGCAGCAAGATAGGTATAAACTTTTACCATAAATCCGGCTGCAGTCCATTTATTCACTCGTCCCAATTCTGGATTTCTGTCGGGTAAAATATTATAGGCATACTTAAGGTCAGATAGAATGAATGCATACACGTCTTCTACAGAACTTCTTGGTTTGAGAGACACATCAGAAGGCTCTGTGATGATGGGTACACCTCCAAACAACCATGTCAGATATAGATGGTAAAAACCTCTAAAAAAATGAGCTTCTGCTATAATCTGATTTTTTCTAGTTTCGTCCATCTCAATTGACGGAACATATTTGATGATATTGTTTGCTCTGTCAATTCCCGCATAAAGGGCGAACCAAGCTTCACCAACGAAAGTGGATTCGGAGTTGTAACTCATACTGGCAATTTCTTTATGCGATGGGTCACTTATATTGATGAAGTCTCCTACGATTTCATCTCCGTGCATCATCAGATAATGCATTCCTCGCCCCCAAAGAGGTTGGTTGCATTGTTCTTGAATAGTAGCACAGTTCAACACACTGTACACTCCGGTTAGTCCAAGCTCAGCGTTGACTGCAGAGGTGTAGAAGCTACTTCCCGACGCAAATGAATATGGCTTTTCATCTAAGAAGTCTTCACAAGAAGATAGTGAGATCAACAAAATAGAGACAATCAGCGTATTTATATATTTTTTCATAGTTATATTATCTTGTTTTATATTCGGAGATTATTTTTTAAAATTTGATATTGGCTCCCAGTATAAATGTCCTTGACCGAGGGTATGAAGTATAATCCAATCCGCTCAGCAATGGATTGTTGGAGGAAACTTCAGGGTCATATCCCGTATACTTTGTAAATGTCAGGATGTTGTCGGCACTTAAATACACTCTGAGATTTTTTATGCCTAGTTTCCGAGCCACATTGGTAGGCAGTGTGTAGCCAATTACCATATTTTTTAGCCTAAGGTATGAACCGTCTTCGACATAGTAGGACGAACTTTCTGTTGTTCCTCCACCTTGGATGCGTGCATATTTGTTAGACGGATTGGTTTCCGTCCACCTATTGCGGTAATAGTCTTCTGTTACGTTATAGTAGGATATATAACCTTCATATCTGTATCTGCCAATATTCATTATTTCGTTTCCGTAACTCCACTGAAAGAATACTGTGGCATCAAAATTCTTGTAGTTAAAGTTATTGCCGAAACCACCAAAATGCTTAGGTTCACTATTGCTGATGATTGTTTTATCTCCTTCCGGTGTGATTTTGTTTTCGGCATCACCATCCAGATTCTTAAATTTCAGATCGCCGGGTTTAACCTGTTGTTTATCGAAGGATGGAATGCCCGGTTTCAATGTAGTATATGTGTCGTCCGTGAAATCATCTTTTTGGTATACTCCGTCAAACACATATCCCCAGCCCGTGCCTATCGGTTGTCCGACAATTAGTCGTCCTACTTCTGTAATATGTCCGCCAGCGACTGTTACCGAAACGTAGTCAACTGAACCTAACGAAATGACTTTATTCTTGTTTTTATTGAAATTCATATTGGCTGACCATGAAAAATCTCCTTTTTCGATGATTTTTCCTCCTAAAGTCAATTCAATACCTTTATTATCAACCTGTCCCAGATTTTGCCATTGCTTGTAAGATCCTGATTGACTGGGAACGTCTGCATGAAGCAACATATCAAAAGTTTGTTTATAATATAGATCAAGACCGAGTGTCAAACGTCCTTTAAACATTTGCAAATCGAGTCCGGTATTGTATTGCCGTGTCGATTCCCATTTCAGGTTGGGATTGTAGCTTTCTGAAGGAGCTAGTCCAAAGTTTGAATCGTAGGTTGTTCCAGATTCACTAACCGTAGCTCCCGGATAATATGCCTTATCCATACGTGACAATGATCTATAGGCCGGAATGCGGTCGTTACCGGTGACCCCGTAGCTGATACGGTACTTTAATTCATTGATTAATTTCTGTTTAGACATAAATTTTTCATTGTGAATTTTCCAAGCTAATGCCAATGATGGAAAGTATGCATATTTGTTATTTTCTCCGAATTTGGAAGATCCGTCTCTGCGAAGAGTACTTGTGAATAAGTATTTGTCTTGTAATGAATAATTCACACGACCAAACTCGGACTCTCTGGTCTGTGACTCTTTCGTGGAATTAATTTGTTCGGGATATGTGCTGGCGGAACCCAGATCAAAGATGCCCATATAGCTCTGATTCATAAAGCCTTCGGCTCTGACATATTGGCTGGCATAGATATATTTGCTTACTTCAAAACCAACCATAATATTTAAGTAATGGATTTTATTGAAAAGTTTTGCAAAGGTCATTGTATTTGAATTTTGCCATGATGACACATCTGTGGACGTTGAAACCGCTAATCCGTTGGGTGTATATCCCCAAGAAGTTGAACTTGGATACCATTCTTCACTTTTTGATCTTAAAAGCATTCCTCCGCCATTGCTCCTGAAAATGAGTTCATCCAGAATTTTATATTGTACATAACCATCAATCATAGTGCGGGTTGTGGGTACATTCTTATATGAATTGTTTAGAAAATCTACAGGATTAGTAATCCCTCCATTGTTTGCCGGATCACTTTCATCAATGCTCTCGTTGCCTGCAAAAGGGCGGAATAGCACAAAAGATTGAATGAGTCCGTTATATGAGTTTCCACCTGAAGAAGTGACAGCTCCCGAAGCGATCTGATGTGAAAAATTTATATTACCACCAAGCGAGAGTTTTGTGTTGATCTCTGTGTCTGCTCTCATTCGGGCATTGTAACGCTCAAACAGGTTTTTAATTATAATTCCCTGTTGGTTCAGATATCCGAATGAGGCAGCCAGTTTTGTCTGAGATTTTCCACCGCTTGTGATCGACAGATTATAACTTTGCGTGAGTGCATCTCTTAAAACCTTTTTTTGCCAATTACTGGATTCAACGCCTAGAGAAGCAAAGTTGAGGGGTTGCAATTCTCCATTTACAGTTTGACCATAACCTCCATTCGGGTTAACTGCAAATCGATAGTCAGCATAGTCTTGTCCTTGCAATACATCTATGTATTTAGAAGCAGAAGACAGGCCCCAATATACATCAAGGTCTATGTCTGTTTTTTCACCACCGCCACCACTTTTGGTCGTAATTATTATTACACCATTGGCTCCACGTGAACCGTAGATAGCTGTGGCTGAAGCATCTTTTAAAACTTCGAGAGACAGGATGTCTGATGGATTTATTCCTGCAAGCGGATTACTTGTTGTCTGGGTGCTTGTGTAAGAACTGGTTGCAACTTCATTGCTGTTCGCATCTATTTGAATGCCATCTATGACATATAATGGTTGTGTTCCTGCATTTATAGAGTTTCCACCACGGATTGTGATGTTGACTCCCGCTCCCGGCTCTCCTGAGCTGGATGTGACTTGCACTCCTGACATTTTTCCTTGCATGGCTTCAAGAAAGGATGTGGTTTTTGTTTTTGACAGCTCGTCTCCTTTAACAGAAGACAAAGATCCGGTCAAGTCTTTTCTTCTCATCACACCATATCCGACAACCACAAGTTCATCCAGATTGGTTTTCGATGAAGTCATTATTACAGTAAGATTGCGTTGTTTCCCAACGATTATTTTTTGGGGAGCCATGCCCAGATAAGAAAAATTCAACACCGAACTTTCATTAGGCACTGTTATGCTAAATTTGCCATCAATGTCGGTTGTGGTTCCTATTTTATTGGCCTCGTCTTGAATGATTACCCCGATCAACGGTTCTTTGTCTTCACCTGAAGTTACTATACCTGTAACTTTGATTTGGGCATTCAATAATGAAAAAAAGCAAACCGCAGGTATGAGAAAAATAGCTCTTAGTGAAAAAGTAATGTTTTTTACTTTCATGGTTTTCTTTCCGATTTTAGGTTAATGATATTTTATTAGGTTCATGATACTCGCTTGATGAAGCAAAAGTATTATTTGCGATTGTTAACCATTGTTTCATTTGTAACAAAAACTCTACAATTTGTAACATTTGCCCATAAACAGCCGAAAAAAGCAAAAAAACAAAATATTAAAATATATATTTGAAAATACATTATCTCTTATACCTGAATCATGAAATATATAATATTCTCTTTTTTTGTTCTCTTTTGCTCATTGTCCTTATATCCTTCATCACCTATATATCGATTCAATCATCTGAGTGTGAACAAAGGACTATCACAACAAGACATTGAAACCGCTATCCAAGACAGATATGGCTTTTTATGGTTTGGGTCATACGACGGACTGAACAGATATGATGGTTATCAGATCAATGTGTTCCGTTTCGATCCCATGATGCCCAATTCTATTCTCGACAATAGAATTACAGCTTTGTATGAAGCCTCTAACGGACTCATTTATATAGGGACTGAAGGTAATGGCTTGTTGTATTATGATCCAGTATATGACAAATTTGGACGAGTAAATAACTCTTTGTTTATCAATGGAAAATGTGGAGCTATTTATTCCATAACAGAATTAAGAAATAAAGGTTTATTTGTAGGAAGTACGCATGGGATATATGCTATACCCGATATGAAAAGCGACGCAAATCTTGTTGTGGCATATAATATCGAAATAGAGGGATTCAGTACGCTGAACATCAAGTCATTATTTCCGGATGGCGATGAGCTGTGGATCGGTCACGAAAACGGAGCCATCAAAATTAAAGTAAGTAATATAAGTAATAATAAAAAGGTAAAACCATTGTATACGCGATATGAAAATCGGAGAGTAGAAGGTTTTGTTAAGATCAACTCTACCGATTTATGCATTTTTGGAACAAACGGAGTTGAAATATATAACATTCATACATTGAATAAAATTCATTATGCTTTTGAAGATGTATTAAGGTCGAAGCATATAGTCGGTTTTGCTAAATATAATGACAGCTTTTTTATTGCCAGCCAAGAAAAAATATGGATGCTGGATAACAAACATAATCTGACAGAGGTTCAGTGTTCAGATAATTATTTTTTCAAAAATAATATGCTAAAAAGTTTACTTGTGGACAGGAGTAACAATCTTTGGGTATTGTCTCGAAACAAAGGTGTAGGACAGCTCAATCTTGCACCGGAAAAAATAAAGACATACAATCTTCCGGATAAAGACTTATTTGTGAAATCGATGATTATACTCAAAGATGGTCGAAAAGCCATTGGTGTGAAAGACTATGGGTTGCTGATAGAATCTGCTCCGGAAAGCAATGAATTTGTGCATAAATATAAAAACACGAGTGTCGACTACTTATTTGAAGATTCCTTCTCTAATCTCTGGGTGCATAGCGATGAGATGATGCTTGTCAAGAAAAATGGACAGGAACGTCTTCTGTCTTCGTTTGAAGGCTTCGATGCTTCATACAGCATCGTGATGTCGGTGTGCCAAAGTCGCGATTCTGTTCTTTGGTTTGGATCTTCAAATGGTATCATCAGGCTTGATATGCGCGAAACCAAACCGCAACTGGAATATATACAGTATCCGGCCAACGAATATACGGCAACAGGTAATCTGACTATCAATATATATTACGATAAATATAATAATGCTATTTGGTGCTGCACAAAGGAAGAAGGCATCTTCAGGTATGATCTTGGGACGAAGAAATTGACTCAATATACAATTAAAAACGGGTTGACGAGCAACCATGTGTGGAGTGTTGCAGTCTATCCCGATTCTTCTGTATGGATAGGAACGGATGTTGGTATTTGCATGTATAAGCCTCAGGACAAAGATGCAATAATCCAACCCATTTCGGATGATGCACGTATCCGAAACATGAAGATAATGGCACTGTGTTTCGATGATAGTCGTAGAATCTGGGCAACTACAAGCCAAGGATTGTTTTCGTTCAACATAGATGATCATTCGATTCATGAATACTATTATACTGATGGACTACTGAGTAATACACTGTCGGAAGTGGCATATTTTGATAATAACAAAAATATGTGGATCAGCAGCATTTCCGGACTTAATTATTTCAATGCCAATCGTCTTGTATCTGATGCAAGTGTTCCGAATCTGGTTTTGCGGGATCTAAAAATATTCAACACGCCTATCCATCCGAATATCCCGTACAATGGCCATATTATTTTGACCAAGTCACTTCTGGAAACTGACGAAATAGTTCTCCAATATGACGAAAACAATTTTCAACTGGATGTTGCTCCAATACATTTCAATCCGACCCGAAACAAAATTGCATATATGCTCTCGGATATTGATAAAGATTGGATTGTGACAGATAACAAAACAATAAGCTACAACAACTTACCTTCCGGAAAATATGTTCTGCAAATCAAAACAGCCAATTCCGATGGTGTGTGGGGTAATAAAATATTGTCTTTGAATATTGTTGTGAAATCTGCTTTGTGGTTTAGCTGGTGGGCATATATAATCTATGGAATCATCATAGTGAGTATCGCTGTTTCTATATACAGATATTATAAGAGTAAAAGAATATTGACTCTAAAACTGGAAATAGAACAAATGAATAGAGAAAACGAACATAAATTGAATGAATCTAAACTACGGTTTCACACCAACATCACGCATGAAATAAGAACTCCTCTCTCTCTTATTGTGGCTCCTTTGTATGAGCTACTTAACATAAAAACAGATAATGAAATAATACACCATAATCTGCAAATTATAGCTAAAAATACTAATTTTCTGACTCAATTGGTGAATCAGTTTCTTGATTTCAGAAAAACGGTCACACATAACTATCCCTTACAGATAAAGGAAGGGAATCTGAATGAGACTATTCTCCAGATATTTTCTTTGTTCTCAGATCTGGCCATTAAAAAAAATATTAATTACCAACTGATAAATGAAACTGAAAATGTAGTAGGGTGGTTTGACAATGAAAAAGTGTCTAAAATCATAATGAATATCTTGTCCAATGCATTCAAATTCACTCCCAACAATAAATCTATTTTTGTCATTGTGGAACAGCATGAAGATTATGCATACGTGTCGGTCGAAGACACTGGATGTGGTATTCCTCCTGAAAACATTTCTAATCTTTTCACTCGATATTATCAGGCCGATAATAACACTAAAGGAGGAACAGGCATAGGTCTGGCATTATCCAAACAATTGGCTGTGCTGCACAAAGGTGATATCAGTGTAGAATCTCAGATCGATGGAGGTTCTACATTCACTTTCTCTTTTCCTATATCGAAAGATGCATATACAGACAAAGAGATAAAAGTCATAACAATGCATAATGAGCAATCTTTTCAATTCACTGAACCTCTGTTGCAAGAGCATAAAATGGCTGATGCGGAAAATAGTTTCAAACCTGAAAACCTGCCCATCATATTGATTGTGGAAGACAATGTGGAGTTGACTGAATATATGAAAAGGTCTTTAAGCAACGACTATCGTGTATTGGTAACTGAAAATGGAAACAAAGGCTTAGAATTAGCTATAGCACACACTCCGGATATTATTGTCAGTGATGTGATGATTGAGGGTATGGATGGAATACAGTTGACTAAAACCCTGAAAAATGATTTCAGAACCAGTCATATACCGATCATAATCCTCTCTGCCCGATCTTCAGAAGAAGAAATTATGGAGGGATTACATGTTGGGGCAGAAGATTATCTGACCAAACCGTTCAATATGGAAGTCTTAAAACTTAAAATAACCAATCTGATCCGATTATCCTATTTCAATAAGGATAAAAAAACAAACGAAGAAAACGATCAACCTGTTGTGTTGAAGGAAAAGGAACAAAAATTTATTTCTGATTTGAAGAAAATCATTATTGAAGATATGAAATCTCCAGAGTTTAGTGTTGAATATGTTTGCCGGAAAATAGGAACAAATAGAATGCAGTTGCACCGGAAAATGATTTCAATAATGGGTATTTCTGCATCTGACTACATCAAACAGGTTCGATTTGAACATGCAAAATATTTGTTGGAAACAACTGAGATGAATCTTTCCGAAGCAATGTATGAAATAGGTCTGTCTAGTTTGTATAATTTTACACAAACTTTTCAGAAAATATACAATATATCGCCTTCTGAAATAAAGAAACGAAGAATGTAAGCTTGAAATTAAAAAAGAGAAAGTATTATCCATACTTTCTCTTTTTTTAGACCTTAGCGTAGAGATTATTTTGAATATCCTACTGCCTGAACAAGTGTTATTTCCTGAGTAGAAGTCAGTTTCATGATCTTTGTTAGATCGTCTTTTTTGAATGATCCACGAGCCAAAGCTCCAAGTCCGGCTGATGCTGCATAAAGATACACGTCTTGTACACTGAATCCTGTATCAAGGAAAGCTGTTTCGCGGTTCGATGCCTTATCCAGATTGGCTACATAAACCAATGAAAGGGCTGCATTGTCAGAGACGGCTGGCTGTCCAAGAGCTTCTTTGTGATTTCCTGCAACTTTCAGTACCAATGTATTTGCCTTTGCGTCATAGAAATAAATTCCTTCGGTAAGTAGCACATATACATCTATTTCCTGACGGTTTTGAGATGATGGTACAACACGCTTATCTTCCCTGTTGAAGCCATATGCAGCCCATAGAAGATTGGACAGGGTTTGATTATCGAGCGTCTTTCCTGAATATGTTTTGATTGATTGTCTTTGATTCAGTACTTCCATCAGAGGCTTTCCACCTGTTTTCACCGGATCAGGCAGTTTGATATCTGATTGGGCTTGTGCAACGAGGGCTACAGCCAGAACGCTTAATGCAACTAATAACTTTTTCATCTTTTTCTTTTTAAATTAAAACGTGAATAATGCAATGGTAATATCTTTATATTTAATAAATATGCTATTTGTCCGATGATTGATAAGAATCTCTTGGCTCTAGAATTTGTGCCAATTAGAATTGAATAACAAGCAGATCGTTTATTTTGTTGAAACAACAGCTATATTTCGCACTCTTGTTCATTATCTTTTAAATAAATTAACCGGAAAAAAACGATAAACAAAAAAACTATAACATGTCTATTTTACTTATCAATAACCTCTTTATCTACAAAAATAATATTTATATTTGAATCCATTTTGTTAAAATTAAACAATAAAGTATATTGTTATGATTGCTTTTTAGTTTATATTATTGATTATCAGATGATAAAAAAAATAATTCTGGCAATTTTCTGCATTTTTTCTTTGCTGGGAGCAAAAGCTCAACAATTTTCAATTTCATTAAGCGATTCGGTAAAAATCAGTCTTCTGACAAGCTATCCTTGGCAGAAAGAGGTTTATGCAGTTTTTGGTCACACAGCATTGCGTGTTCATGATTTGAAATACGGACAAGACATTGTTTTCAATTACGGACTATTTGATTATTCAGAGGATAGTTTTATTTACCGTTTTGCCAAAGGTGAAACCTATTATGTAGTAGGGGCGATTCCATATCATTATTATTCTATTGAATATCAGGAACGTAATGTACCTCTTATTGAACAGGAATTAAACCTGACAAAACAAGAAAAAGAAAAAATATGGAATGATTTGATGATAAATTGTTTACCTGAAAATAGAACTTACCTATATAATTTTCTTTTTGATAACTGTGCAACACGTATCAGAGACATTGTAGAGAAGAATATTGATGGAAAAATTGTTTACACACCCACCAATAAACATCAATCGTTCAGAGATTTGCTGAATGAGCACACATATAAACAACCTTGGCTTCGCTTTGGAATCAATCTGGTTATCGGCAGCGATGCTGACAGGGAAGCAACTGACAGGGAAAAGATGTTTTTACCCATCTATATGATGAATGAGTACAATGGTGCTCAAATTATAAGTTCTGAAAACATAAAAAAGAACTTTATTTTGTCGGAGCATTCTGTGTTTAAAGATGCTGAAACGGGATTTAATGCGGATAAACCGATGAATTATCCACTAATTTGGGGTTTTATATTCTTTCTCCTTCTGGTTTTTCTTACAATGTATACGATCCGGACAAAAAAAACGATTCTCAGGAAGATATTTTTTTCGTTAGTCTTTTTTGTTTCAGGATTGTCAGGATGCGTCATTTTCTTTTTGATGTTTTTTTCGATCCATCCGGCAACCAATCCCAACTGGAATCTCGTGTGGTTGAATCCACTCCAGTTGATATTTTCGTTCTTCTTCTTTTTTAAATTTGCATCTAAGGTTAATTATTACTATCATTTTATTAACTTTGTTGCCCTGAGTTTGTTTCTTTTGGCTTGGTTTTTGATGCCACAGCAATTGGAAGTTGCTTTCATACCTTATATATTAACAATCGGATTTTGTTCGTTTGTGACTATATGGTTGTATAAGAGTGAAATAAATTCCAGAAGAAAGAAACAGATACAGCAGAATAACTAAAATTAATGATAAGAATCATATCATCTCTTGTTGCCGTCTTGACAGTGGTTTCTGTGAATGCACAGACTGTCTCCAAGGAATCACCAAAATTGGTGATCGGTATAACAATAGATCAATTGAGAGGAGATTATCTCGAATTATTTCAACAAACTTTTGGAGAGAAAGGCTTCAAAAGACTGCTGAGCGAAGGGTTAGTGTATCAAAACATGAATTTTGATTTTCCTAATCTGACTAGTGCTTCGGCTATAGCTACTATCTACACCGGAGCCAATCCTTTCTATAATGGCATTTTTTCAAACAAAAAATATTTATCGGACAAGAAACGGGAAGTCTCTATCTTTGAAGACAATGATTTTCTGGGAAATTATACTTCAGAGAAATTGTCTCCCAAGGCTCTGCGTGTTTCCACAATTGCTGATGAACTCAAGATCGCATCACAAGGGTTTTCTGATATCTACGCTTTTGCACCAAACGAGGCAGAAGCAATAGTTGGAGCCGGACATGCCGGAAACGGAGCTTATTGGATAGAAGATTATTCGGGAAAATGGGCAACAAGCACTTATTTCAAAGACTTTCATTGGTCTGTGGAGCAAGAAAACCGCACAGGGAAATATTCTACTCAGATTCGCCAAGCCATTTGGAGTCCTTTGATGCCGGTCAGTAACTACAAAGCTTTTCCATATACAAAAACGATAGTCAATTTCCAACACAATTTTGGAGCCGATACAAATCCTTATCTTTTGGTGAAAACATCACCAATGGTGAATGAAAATATAAGGCAAACAGCTCTCAAAGTAATGGCTAAAACCGAAATGGGAAAACGCAGCTATCCAGACTTTCTGTCGTTGACATTTTATGCCGGAAATTATCTGGATGCTACGGATAAAAACTATTCGTTGGAGATTCAGGACACTTATGCGAGACTCGACAGAGAATTAGCTACATTACTCGACGAGGTGGATCGGTCGGTCGGTTTAAAAAATACACTTATATTTATCACATCTACAGGATATTATAATGCAGAAGATGTCTACCCGGCAAACATAAATATGCCAGATGGAAAATTCTTTTATAATCGTTGCCAAGCGCTGTTGAATATGTACCTGATGGCCATTTATGGACAAGAACAATGGGTTGAATATTTTTATAACAATCAGATATACCTAAACAGAAAACTGATAGAACAAAAAGGTCTGAATCTGGAAGAAGTTCAGAACAAAGCCGCCGAATTTGTTATCCAATTTACAGGAGTTCAGGATGTGACCACTGCGATGCAGCTTCTCACAGGAAAGGCAAATTCCAATATGAGCAAATATAAAAATTCGTTCAATAAAGACAGTTCGGGTG
>JBKECE010000279.1:0-4482 GCA_047974325.1 Dysgonomonas sp.
AATGAAATAATTGTATTCAGAAAGGCAAAAACACCTAGAAATTCATTTCCTTACTTCATTGCCGATATGAACACAAACAGTTTGCTGAAAAATCCGGCAGTAAAAGGAATACCACCCAGCGAGAACATTGCAATTGTCATTGCCCATGTAAGTTTTGGATTGGTTTTATACAAACCGTTGTAATCATCCATATTCACTTTTCCGGTTTTGTTTTCTATTGCCGTGATCACGCCGAAAGCCGCCAGATTTGAGAAAATGTAAATGAATATGAAATAGAGTGTGGCTTGCATACCTTGAGCCGTTCCATTGAAAATGCTCAGTAAAATATAGCCTGCCTGCGATATAGAAGAGAAAGCCAAGAAGCGTTTCATATTCTTCTGACGCATAGCAAATAAGTTACCGATCAAAATCGTGCAAAGAATGATTATAGACAATACGCTCTGCCAAACACCTGCCAATGCGGGAAACACTTTATAGAGAATCACCATCAGGGCAAATGCGGCAGCACCTTTCGAGATGGTCGATAGGTATAAAGTCACATTTGTCGGTGCTCCCTGATATACATCGGCTGCCCACAAATGGAATGGAACCAGCGATATTTTAAAGAACAAACCTGTCATAAAGAAGATCATACCCATTATCAACAACGGAGAAGGAAGGAGCGTATAGATAAGATTGTCGAAATATAAACTTCCTCCAACACCATAAATAAACGAGATGCCAAAGATCATGATCGCAGAAGAAAATATCGCATTAAAAATATATTTTGCTCATGCTTCAGCCGAATGGTGAGTATATTTATCGAATGCAACCAACGCCGCAATGGGCAATGATGCGGTTTCCAATCCAATATAGAACAATAGGAAATTGCCGGACGAAACCATCAGATACATACCCAATAATGTAAGAATGGTGAGCATAAAGAATTCGCCACGTTTAAAAATAGTTTCCTTATCTTTTAACCAGGAATTTGCTTGCAGGAAAATCAGGAAAACCCCGATATTCAGAATATTCTTAATTGCCAATTGTGATGCTCCTGAAACATACATGCCTCCGAAAGCCGTTGCATCCGGCTGTTTCAAGCAAAACGACAAAGTCAGGCAATAGATAGTATGCACCAGAAAAATAATACAAGCTACCGGAAAATAATGTTTTTTTGCCTTATCTGAAGCAAACAAATCATAGAGAATAAGTAACAGAAATACCACACACAGTGATAATTCAGGCTTCATCAACAAATACTCACTTAATTTCATCTTAATATATCGGTTATTTTAAAATTCTTACTAATATTTATCTATCATCTAGTGCAAATATTGCAAACTGCTTCCGATCAAGGAAGAAATCCATCCCGGAAAACATCCTATACCTGCCACACAAATAATGAGGCCGGCAGTCGCAATTTTTTCATGCCAAACCGCATCGGTCAGTTCCAGATGATGATCGTTCACCACTGGTCCATATAATATTTTACCTACAACTTTCAATATATACACCGCTGTGATCACAATAGATGCACAAGCTAACACAGTCAACACTCGATGAAACATATCAGTATGTTCAAATGAACCCACAAAAATGGTCATTTCCGCAACAAATCCGCTCAATCCGGGAAGTCCCAATGAAGCCAGACCCGCAATCACATAACACACCGACAAAAACGGCATAATCTTCATCAGTCCACCCAGCTCTCGTATATCACGAGTATGGGTTCTTCCGTAAATCATACCTATCAGAGCGAAGAACAATGCTGTCATCAAACCATGAGAAAGCATCTGCATCACGGCTCCGGTTGTTGCCGTATGGTTTGCCATCAATATAGCGAACAATACCAATCCGCAATGACTCACCGACGAATAGGCATTGATATATTTCAAATCTGTCTGTGCAATTGCACCAAAAGCTCCATACACAACACTAATACCTGTCAGCAATAAGAAAATCCAACCCATTTCATTGGCAGCCTCCGGCATCAGGCGCATAGCAATACGGAAACAACCGTATCCACCTAATTTCATCAACACACCTGCATGAAGCATTGACACGGCAGTCGGTGCCGAAGCATGACCATCGGGTGACCATGTGTGGAAAGGAAACAAAGCACCAAGGACTCCGAAACCTAGGAATGTGAGTGGAAATATCCATCTTTGCGCTTCAATAGGAACGGCTCCGTGCGCTGCGATCTCTAAAAAGTTAAACGAATGTATACCTGAGTTGAAATACAGTCCGCAGATTCCTACAAAAAGGAATGCCGATCCGCCCATCAACATCAGCGTCAGTTTCATTGCAGAATATTCTTTTCGTCCGGTTCCCCAAAGCCCGATCAGCAAATACATCGGTATCAAAGCAATTTCGTAAAAGAAAAACATGGTGAACATATCCACCGAAATAAAAAATCCGTACACACCTACCGACAGCAGCGTGAGCCACATAAAGAAATCTTTAGGCAGTGGATTCATATTCCACGAAGCAAAAGTTCCGGTCAGGATGATGATAGAGGTGAGCAGTATCATCAACACCGAAATGCCGTCGACTCCAATAGCATAATGGATGTTCAGTGTTTTAAACCATACATCCGATGTGTAAAATAACATCTCATCAGTCGGGTGAATCGCACGTTCTTGATAAAACAAAACCAACAGCCCGATTGCCATAATAAGTTCGATAAACGCTCCGACAGTCGCAACTGTCCTTATCTGCTTGATGCCCTTGCAGGGAAGAAATCCCAGCAGCATCAGAATCGGAACCAAAACAAATAATGAAAGAATATTCATTTCAATATAATATTTTACTAAAATTATCTACAAATAAAATAAATCACAAAAACAAAGATCGCAACCAAGCTTAAAGCTCCAATGAGATACACAGCTGCATATTGTTGTATACGCCCAGATTGTAAACCTTTTATCTTATCCGATGCGCCATTGGTAACATACGAAAGTCCATTCATGAATCCATCAACAATGTGGCGGTCAAACCACGCAATTGGTTTAGAGATACAATTGAATATGATCTTACGAGTCACAAACAACCACATTTCATCAAAAAAGAATCTGTTTTGTGCACCAACATACAACCAGTTGAATCTGGAGACAAACTTATCTGAAAGATTCGATTTTTTATAGTACATCACATAAGCCGTGCCGATGCCCACAAGAGCTATAATAACGCTTGGCAAGGCAACACCTAACCAGTCTATATGAGCCTCGAATGGTTGACGGTCTGACGAAACAAATTCAGGGAATGAAAACAACCCGAATTGAGCTGCCAAGCCGATAAAGACTGTAATAGTCGCCAGAATGACCAGCGGAATAGTCATCACCGGACTGGCTTCGTGCGGTTCGTGATGATAATGCTGGTCTTTCCCATTATGGAATATGCGGAAATACAAGCGGAACATATAGAAAGCAGTCAACCCGGCAACCAGATACAACACCACAAAGATAAACTTGTTGTGATGGAGGGCAGCCGCCATGATCTCATCCTTACTGTAAAATCCGGAGAACAAAGGTATTCCGGCAATTGCCAAACAAGCAATCAGAAACGTAATATGCGTAATCGGCAATTTTTTTGCCAATCCGCCCATGTCTTTCATTTCGTTGCTATGAACAGCATGTATGATAGCACCTGCTCCAAGGAACAGCAATGCTTTGAAAAATGCATGTGTGAACAAATGGAACAATGAAGCCATGTATCCCACACCGTCATGACCTCCATAGCCGGACACTCCCAGCGCAGTGATCATATAAGCAATCTGCGATATGGTCGAGAAGGCAAGTACACGTTTTATGTCTGTCTGGGCACAAGCCACGATTGCCGCATAAAGCGCCGTAATTGCACCGATATAACCTATTATTTCGAGAACTTCCGTACCTACATATACAGGAAAGAGGCGTGCCACCAAGAAAACTCCGGCAACAACCATCGTTGCCGCATGGATCAACGCTGAAGCCGGTGTTGGGCCTTCCATAGCATCGGGTAACCAGATATGGAACGGCATCATGGCCGATTTGCCTGCACCTCCGATAAAGATAAGCATCAGAGCCCATGAAAGAGCCGATATTCCCAAAAACGAAGCACCCAAAGCCGTACCTATAAACGGAGCTGTCGGGTTGGTCAATAGGGCAAAATCGAAAGATTGAGCGTAGAACGATATGACCAATATTCCGATAAGGAAAAACAAGTCGGCAAAACGGGTAACGATAAATGCTTTTTTCGCAGCCGCAACCGCACTCGGTTTCATATAATAGAAACTGATGAGCAAGAAAGACGATACGCCCACAAGCTCCCAGAAAATATACATTTGGAAGATATTAGTGGCAACCACCAGACCCAGCATCGCAAAAGTAAACAGCGAAAGGAAAGCGTAATAGCGTTGAAAGCCTTTTTCTCCTTTCATATAGCCCAGACTATAGATGTGTACCATCAGAGAAACTGTGGTGATGACTACAAGCATCATCACGGATATAGGATCGAGCATGA
>JBKECE010000289.1:0-28491 GCA_047974325.1 Dysgonomonas sp.
AGAGAATTTCTTATAAAAAATAGGATCATAATCCATCTTCTCAGTGATATGCTTTGCTGTTCGGGAAGCAATAGTATCTGCTTTTGCTGCTTTTCCAATTACTTTCTCAACCTCTTCAGAGAATTTTTCTTTATCGAAAATATTTACCAAATCTGTTACTATTTTTACTTCTCCGCTTTCAATATGGGTATTGATTAGTTTCTGTATCTGCCCTTCATACTTTTTATAATCAATATTATCCGAATATCTTTTCTGCACACTACTTCTCAATTTTAAAAACATAGCTAAATCATCTTTATACCGTTTTATTTCATCTTCAGGAGTCTGATTATGAAAATTAATAGATGATAACGCGATTTTTAATGTCCGGGTGTATGCGACTAATTTATCATAAAAGTTTTGGCGTATATCTTCTAATCTTAGTAGTTGAGCATATGCTTCAAGATCTCTTTTATTCGCTATACTTTTGAAGATATCCCATAATTCTGAATATTTTTGAGGCAGTGCCTTTATTTCTTCACTCACATCAATTATGGTTCCATCTAAATCCGATGGATCGAATTCTGAATATACATCTAAAGCATTATTTAAAGGATCTAGAACTCCATAGTAATCAATAATGAATCCAAAGTCTTTATCTTCGCAAACTCTGTTAACTCTTGCAATTGCTTGAAGTAGAGTGTGTTCTTTTAGCTTTCGATCAATATATAATACGGTGTTTTTAGGCTCGTCAAATCCTGTCAAGAGTTTGTCGACTACAATAATAATTTCAGGTTTATCATTATTCTTGAAGCGATTTATCAGGTTTTCTTCATATTTTTTCGCAGAACCATGTTCGTCCATCATTTTTTTCCAAAATGAATTTACTATACTAGAGCTATCTCCATAAGCTGTATCTTCTCCTTCCCTTGTGTCAGGAGGTGTGATAAGTACTTCTGTCGAAATAATACCTATTTCATCAAAAAACTGTTTATATTTGATTGCTATTTTTTTCAAAGGACAGACTAACTGTCCTTTGAACTTAGTTTCTTGCCAGTTTTCTTTAAAATGCTCCGAAATATTCCAAGCAATAGCATAAATACGCTGGTCCGACTGGTTTATCTGGTCAGCCCGGCTGAACTTCCTTTTTAAATCAATTCGCTCATAATCTGTTAACGGTTCACTAATTTTTGTAAAATAATTGTCAATAGGTTTTTCGTGAACGTCCAAAGGAACGATCCGTCCCTCATACAATAATGGTACAACAGCTTTGTCTTCAACTGCTTGATTAACTGTATATACAGGTGTAATAATTCCTCCAAATCTTGAAGCTGTATTTTTTTCTTTCTTCATAAGTGGAGTTCCCGTAAAAGCAATGAAGCAAGCATTAGGCAAGGTTTTTCTCATTTGGATACTTAATTCTCCATATTGTGTACGATGCCCTTCATCAACCAATACAAATATATTAGGACTATCCAATGGCTCTTTTATTCCTCTTACAGCAGTTTCAAATTTATTTATAACAGTTGTTATTACTGCATCACTCTTGCTTTGCAACAATTCTGTAAGATTTTTCCCCGTAGTAGCATTTTCGGCATAAGTACCACATTTTTTTAGTGTAGCTGTAATTTGCCTGTCAAGATCGGTACGGTCTGTTACTAATATAATTTTAGAATTTCTGATGGTTTTATTCAAAACGATAGCTTGTGCAAGCATTACCATTGTAAGAGATTTTCCACTTCCTTGTGTATGCCATATAACGCCTCCTTTACGCTTACCTCCATCAAGCCTGTCTATCCTTTGCATCGTTTTCTTTACAACAAAATATTGTTGATAACGTGCTAGCTTTTTTACTCCATCTTCGTAAATGGTGAAACTGAATAACAGTTCCAATAAACGATCTGGCCTGCATAGATTATATATGGTTTTATCCTGGTTGCAAGGAAGGATGGTTTGTTGCTCTTTTTCGTCAAAATAAGAACGAACGTAAGCATAACGATAGTTAAATAGTTTATCTTTCTTTTTGTCTGAAAGAGGTCTATTTACAAGTTTGAATAGCTTATTATTATAATTTTCTTCTTCAATTTTACTGTCAAATTGCTCACGCCAAATACTCCAGAACTCTTCAGGTGTCCCCGTCGTGGAATATATTGAAGAAGTGGTTGCAATGCCTAATAAAAAAGCTGAATAAGCGTATAGTCCCCTTATTCCATCATCTTTCTGGTTGCGAAGATGCTGGGATATAGATTGTTCAAGTGAATCTTTTACATCAGGTCGCTTGCATTCTATTATTCCCAATGGAATACCATTTACAAACAGAACAATATCAGGACGATAGGTGTCGTTAATTCTTGTACGATTGACAACAAACTCCTCTGTTACATGGAATATATTATTTTCTATATTATCCCAATCTATATAGTGGAGATTGTAACTTTTTTTATCTCCATCAATGCTTTGTTTCAAAGATTTTCCTAATGTCAATAGATTATAAACATATTCGTTCGCAGAAATATATCCTTCTTCAATTGGAATTTTACGCAATGCTTCTATCCCATTTTCTATATTTTGGTCAGTAAACATTACCTCCTTTGACAAACGAAACTGTATTGAGTTTATCTCCCTTAGTTGTTTACGAAGTATTGGTTCTAATAATACTTGAGTCCTACTACCTCCTCTCAAATTATTTACTTCATCGGGAGTAAGGTAAATATAACCCAGCTTCTGCAATAATTGCAAAGCAGGAATCTGGCTGATATGGTCTTCTTTGAATGATATCATGGTTGAGTAGTATTAGATTCTTTTGCTTTTTCTTTGTGTTCTGCTAGCAAATCCGTAAAGTCTACCTCTGATACTATTCTATCGATAATCTTTGTTACCACTTTATACATCTCTTTATCTTGAGAATAATCAGCAGAACATACAAAATTTACTCTATTTTCATTTATCAGTTTTTCAGCAACAGTTTTCTTTTTTCTGTCACGAGGTTTGTATACAGCAATAGAATGCCCTCCTTGCTGCTTAATCAGTTTCATACAAGGTATGTCAGTTTCTCCATCGCCGAAATATATCATATGCCTGAATGGTATTTTACGTTCTTGTTCCGGCACATATTTGTTTATTTCCTTATTGTCGCGGACGCTCTCTATTCCTTTGTTTATCTTAAAGAGAAATTGAGTTTTGGCTGTATAATCTACAGCTACCGCCGGCCAATGGGCTCTGCCATCTACATCGTACATATAGGAACAGGCAAAAATATTTTTAAACTCTTTTGCAATAGGAGTTCCTTCTATTATCTCCTTTAAGCCGGAAGAATTGATATAATGTTCAATTATAACCCCTTTCGATTTTCCATATTCGTTAATCAGGGAGAACCATTCTTCCACACCTTTGAACAGTTCTATATCTTTTCCGAAGCTTTGGAAGGAAGTCCTTTTCAATGAAATATTTTTAGAATTGGCATATTTTATCATTAAATGCATATAGCAAAGAATTTCGCTTGCATCATTTTGGGTAGAAAGCTGAGTGTTTTCAGACCAAAAAGCTCTTTTGTCGTTACCGATGGCTTTCATAAAACCAAATTCCTGCATATTGCCCGGAGATAAGGTTCCGTCAAAGTCATAGATTAATGCTATTATTTTTTTCGTCTTCTTTGCCATATGCTTTTTAATTAATTGAGTTTTACTCGTTTTTTACCTGTTAACAGCTGTTGCATAAGACCTTTCTTCTGTTCCCGTAATTTGTCTAGTTTTACATTGGCTATCTCTATCTCTTTATCGGCAGTAGATAGTATGTTGGCCATTGCTGTTTGTTCTTCAAATAAAGGGATTTTAATATGGATATTAAAAAAATCGTTTGGAGTAACATTTAGTAAACCATGAGCTCTACCTCCTTCATGTGCTATTTTTAACAATCCTTTGTTTAGTAGGTTAGCTTCAAAAAAGTGTTCAAAAAAATCTCCTGAGTAATATTGATCTCCTATTAGTTTGAAACATATATATAAAGTTGTAACAACAGCGCTATTGAAGTTTGTGAGACGTTTTGTAGCTCCCATCGGATAACCGTTAGAGTAGCTTTTATTATAGCAAAACTCACCTTTATATATTAAGAAATAATTATCCAACATTTCACTTGCTACAGTTTTCTTGAAGAAATCATTTTGCTTAACAAAGCCTCTTTGAGCGGAGATTGTAACAATATTAGTATTTCCAGAATTATTTTTTCGAGTTACCCTTTCAAATATTTCTCCCAGTCTATATTCTTTCCATTCCTTATCAAATCCTTTTAACCGTCTCTTCCCTGTAAGAAGCTGTTGCATAAGAGCTTGTTTGCGAAGCTTTAATTTGTCAACTAATTTGCTTTGTACTTCTATAGCATTATCCCATATGGATAATATTTCAGCAATCTTCTTTTGTTCTGGAACTAATGGTAGATATATTTTTCGATCTTCCATCTCACTTTTTGTAATGTGAGCCATTGTTCCCCCTTGAATTTTAGTTTTTAGTCTGTGTGCATCAAAATCTAAAAAATGAAATAAATATTGTTTTGTAATTATATTTGATGGCACTATCTTCCAGATATGATAATGGTATATAATTTTGTTATCAAACCAAAATTGGGGGCCAAACGAGGCTGACCAGGCATAAAGTAAATCTCCAAAATCGGCATATTTATCTTCTGGTAATTCTAAATTGGAATAATACCATTTGTCATTAGTGAAAAAATTTCCGACACGAAGGACTTTATATTTCCCTTCTTCTAATAATTCTTCTTGTTTATACGCCCTGCCGTTAATAAATGTTGCGACTGATCTTAAATCATATATTTCCCAATCCTTCGGAATAACCCCAACAGGACTATCCTTATATCCAACAGGTATATTTTTGTTTTCCTTCATTCTTTATCTATTAAAATCCTAGTTCTCTTAGATAGTCATCCATTTCCTTTTGTATATCAGATAACTGATGCTCTAAATCTGCAATCTGCTTTTGTACAGTTTTGATATCTATTTCCTCTTCTTCCTCAAATGTATCTACATAGCGGGGAATATTAAGGTTGTAATCGTTTTCGCGGATTTCATCGAGCGTTGCAACATAAGCATATTTTTCTTCTACGACACCCGGTTTAAAACCTCCATCCTTGAATTTTTCGTAAACATCCAGAATATGATTTATATCCTCTCCCCTAAGTATATTCTGGTTTTTCCCATTCAGAAATTCCGAAGAAGCATCAATAAATAATGTATCAGTTGTTTTTTTTCCTTTGTTGAAAAGGATTATCGCTGCAGGTATACCCGTTCCATAGAATAAGTTTGCTGGTAATCCGATAACCGCTTCCAGATAATTTTCTTCAATTAGCTGCTTGCGGATACGTCCTTCACCTGCACTTCGGAATAATACTCCATGAGGAATTACAACTCCTACTTTGCCTTTGCCTTCATAAGCTACTTCGACCATGTGGCTGATGAAAGCCCAGTCTCCCTTACTTTTTGGTGGTATCTCTCGCCAGAAACGATTATACCTGTCCGTTTTAGCCTCATCGGCACCCCATTTATCCAATGAAAAAGGAGGATTTGCAACTACTGTGTCAAATTTCATCAATGCATCTCCTTCCAGCAACTTAGGATTTCGTAGTGTATCGCCCCAACGGATAATAGCATTATCAAATCCATGTAAAAACATATTCATTTTAGCCAATGCCCATGTACTTCCATTCACTTCTTGACCATATAATGAAAAATTATTGCTTCCAACTTCTTTTCCTGCTTTAATCAGTAATGAGCCGGAACCACAAGTTGGGTCACATATCCTTGCTCCAGATTTACTTCTTGTCAATTTTGCCAATAGAGTAGATACTTCTTTTGGTGTAAAGAACTCTCCAGCCTTCTTTCCTGCATCACTGGCAAAGTGCTCGATAAGGTACATATATGCATCGCCAATCACGTCATTATTTTCTAGATGCTCCGGGGATAAATCCATTTTGTCATCACTGAAATCCAGTAAAAGAGTTTTTAGGCGGACATTTTTCTCTTTAATATCTCCAAGATTTCCACTATTAAAATCAATATTTCTGAAGACACCACTGCCGTCTTCACTACCGAGTTTATCCCTATTAGCTTCTTCTAGCGATATTAAAGCAATATTAATAAGTTCGCCTATGTTTATATCACCACGCCTTTCGAATAAATAGTCAAATGTACTTTCCTCAGGCACGATAAATCTTTCACGTCGCATAGCTCTTTCAGCCCTTTCTTTATCACCTTCATATTTACTCAAATATTCATTATACTTTGCTTTATGGACATCACTTACATATTTTAAGAACAGCATTGTTAGTATATAATCTTTATATTGGCTGGGATCAATCACTCCTCTAAAAGTATCACAAGCCTTCCATACAATGTTGTTAATCTCCTTTTGAGTTATTTTTTTTGCACTCATATTTTCTATTTAATTGATTTTATTAATTTTATTAATAATTGCTTTTTTAATGTATTTAATTCATTTTGTATCCTGAATTCTTCTTTAATTAAAGTATCTAGCTCTACTATTAATCTTTGCTTCTCTATCGATGGGATAATTATTTCAAAATCTTCAATGGAACTTTTACTTATTGATTGTATTGCTGAACCTTTAGAACTCGTCTTTAAGGTCTTCATTGTATCTGGATTGTTTAGAAACCAGCATAAGTATTCCGGGGAAATTTTATTTTCATTATTGATAGTAAGAACTAAAAATGAAGAAGATGCTATGCATTCATTTTCGTAATTACGTTTATATACCACTGAATAATTATTTACCCCTTTAGCAGAAAAAAGAATTTCATTATTTCTTAAGATATGCTTTTTATTTTTTGAATCAAGAGATATCATCGGAGTTGTAGAAGTTGTGGGAATCAATTCTCTGTTCAAATTATAATCTGTCGATTGTAGATATCTTATATCTCCAAAAGGAACGGTTTGGCAGTATGCCCCTAGGCGGATGTCAACAATATTTCCCAATCTTATTTTCATTTTGTATTTTATTTGGTACGCTGCGTACTGTTTTGGAAATACAAACATATATACTTTTCTTTATCCTTCCAAATAATTTTAGAATTATTTTTTAGTACATAATGTACTGTCTGGCCTTGTCTGCTTACTAAAACTCTTTGATTTGATAGATAAAGTTTTATATATTAACTGGATAATTGCTTTTTAGAATGTGTATTATAGAGATATATTAGAATGAATTCAGGACTTTTAGTGTTATTTTATTATATCTGAGAAATACAGTTTTTTTAGTAGAATATTTAAAGAAGATATGGACTTCAGTCGGTTTAATAAAAATAAATAAGTATAAAACCAGTATATGGGATTAACTTAAATTATTTCATATATAAATATTTATATTTGTAAAAGTCTGTTTTTAGAATTTAATATCTAGATAATGTCAGATTTTAATGTTTATACAGAAATAAAACAAGAGTTTAGATACCTCTTTCCGGGAAGAAAGGTAAGCCTGATTATTTTTCATTTGTATCAACGGGTGAAGATGGGGGAAATTGATTCTACTTTTACGGAAGATGACATTATGAAATCTGTGCAGTATGTAGACCCCGCTGAAAAGAATAATAAGCATCAATCTTGGAACGAACTGATTCGAAATTTACAAAAGTATTTTTTGTGGCGTGATGTAGAGAAGGGTACATATCGTTTACGACCCTATGCTGAAAATTATTGTAAAGGGCCAGCTGAACTTTTGGAGGAGGCTTTTAAACCCACGGAGATTGAAAGACATTTCAAGTTTATGCTGAATGCCTTTCAACCGGACTTTTTTCAGGAATGGTATGAGGACACTTTTCTGCTATATACAAGTAAGCTGGATTCGCAAATCGCTGCGTTGGACTGGCAAGTGGGGAAAGCTGTGGCTGAATTCCGGGAGATCGTTGCTTCCGACCGGGAATACGATATTGAGCGGTTACGGAATATGTTAGATACGTTGACAGGGCTGCGAGAGAAGACTGGACAGATGAACTATGCTTTTGCTTCATCACATGATATTACTCGTAAACTCAGGGAATATCAGAACAGCGGCTGCGAAAATATCTATTATAAAGAGGCTAACCAAGTGATTGTTTATTTCAATGACTTGCGTAAAAACCTTCGTATAATAAATGGTAAAATAGATATGCTGAAACCTAAATTGAATGAGTTTATCAGGGATATCAATAGGCAGGATTTTTATAAGAAATATAAATTATTCCTCAACTATCTTCTTACAGAAAGCCGGCATGTAAAAAGTGAGGTTGCATTGCCGCCCGCTATTCCGCCTAAAATAATCAAGGCGGACGAAGTAATGCGGTTTACTATTGTAAAAGAACAATGGGAAGAAGGGAAAACATTGCCAGGGAAAAATAAGTTTCGCTATATCGCCATCTCCCATGATGAAATAGATGAGGCTTACCAGAAAGATCAACAACTTCACCAAACAAGGGAGAAAATCCGGTATTATCGGAAAGAATTACAGCAAATGCTGGATAGTACGGGCACGGTTGATTATTCTGCGTGGTTTCATAATCTATTAATAAAAGAAAAAGGGAATATTAATATTCTCTCCCGTTTAACATCTCTGGTTATGACATTTTATAACCGGGACAAAATGTATAAAGTAGAAACATCCGAAGAAAAAATAAGTAACCATCAATACCCTTCAATCTCTATATGGAAAACGATTATTTACAGGAAGAAGTGAACTATGCGTTCTTTTCCTTTCCTGAGACAAAAGAGTATTTTGCAAAAGTGGATTATTATTTAAAAAACAATGTCCACATACAGAAGCAAACTCGTCCTGCCGGGATTTTTCAATACGTCAGGAAGGCTTACCCCGGATTAAAAGAATACTATCGGGATTTATTTGAGTTTATGCTTACCTGTGACGGACAGGGTGATTTTGAATACTTTTTTATTGATTTTGAACAGGATGAAAATGGCAAATACCGTCGGGGGAATATTCCGTTATTAAACAGGCGCTATCTGAAAGATGCCTATCTGGTTATTGGGTTTCTAATGCTGAATATCTATGACCTGGACGGGCAGGTAGAAGAGAGGCATACGCTGGACGGTTTCTTGCGTATCATTCGGGAACAGTATGAAAACTATCATGTCAATCTGGTACGGCTTTTGACTAAAAATGATTCTGAATTTGTAACAGATGCTGATTATAATACAATAACCGCAATCGTAAGGTCTGCCCTGGAGGAGTTTTATACGCTGGGATGGATTTATTTCGATAGTGAAAGCGGTGAGTTTGAACTACTGCCCTCTTCGCGCCGTTTGTTTTTGCTATATGAAAAAGAAATCAGAAATATTGAAGAAATAATCCGGAAAAACCATGGCTAAAAAATTACCCCGTTTATACCGTATCTCTTTACTAGGAATCAAAAAACATGTAATGGCCGACTATGATTTGCACCCTTTCCGGACAGACATTTCCGGAGATAGCGGGATTGGGAAATCCATTGTGGCCGATATGTTCCAACTCATATTTGTTGGTAAAAATGAGTATCGCCCGGCTACAGAATCGACAGATGACCGGCCTCTTAAGACTCTGACGATTGACCGGTATGGATATGTTTTTGTAAATGCAGAGGTACAGGAAGGAAAATTCCTTGTTTTCGGTATGTTTCTTAACGGTAGTATGGTAGAACCTTTTATGATACAACAAGGCTATAATTGGGAGACATATATACCCTTAGACGAATCATTCTCCTATAAATCCATATTACAGGGGAATATTATTCCGGATATTGACGAACTTACAGAAATCTTACGAGGAAGAGTGCTATGCCAGAAAATGCCCTTGAAAAAATATCATGAGTATTTAATGAATTATGAATTACTTCCTGTAAATGTATATACCAGTCAGCAACTGAAAAATTATGCACAAACACTACGCTCTTTTTCCCGGGGCAGGGGATTCAAATATGACTCTGAATACCTTAAGAAATTCTTTTTTACAGAAGAAAAAGGGAAAGAGATTTATGCTAATTTCCAGAATCAATTAGCCGAAATGGAGGCTGACCTGCATGATCATGAGCGGATGAATGATACATTGCATGAGGTGAGAAAAAAAGAAAAACAACTGACTCATCTGAAAAACCTGAAAGACCAAAAAACAGAAGCTGAACGGATTTATTTTCTGTCCCGAGTGGTGAGCAGTTTCCGGAAAAAAGAACAATGCAACCAACGTATTACAGAAAAAAAAGCAGAAGTTGAAGGATATAAGTCCCGAATAAGACAATACCAGGGAGCACTTCTTTTGCTAAAACGGAAAGAGTTGCGGAAGCACATACAGGAAATTGCGAATAAACAGCAGGATTTGACTGAAATTGAGACGCGACTCAGGGAAAGTTTGGTGATAGAAAAAGAATCTGCTGGCTGGGAGAAAAAAGCTTGTGAAATATCTGGCTCGGTGGAAGAGTTCCAGAAGCAAAGAGCAATCATTGACCAGATAGAGACGTTATTAGAAAAACAGGGTTCTATTGAAAAAATAGAGTACTTATTTAAGTATGATTATGCTAACCGTGAGGCTAGGAAGGGATTAAAAGAATTAGAGTCTCTGCTCCGGCAAAACAAGATGTGGGAACAATTTCTCTCCTCCCCCTGGGCGCAGGATGCTGGAAAGGCAACAGAGAAAACAGCAGAACAACTGGAAGTACTAGAAAAAAAGATAGCATATCAGCAGTCGCTCATGAAGTTTTCTGATATCAATGATTCTCATTCATTGTCAGCTTGGGCATTAAATAATGCCTGGAAAATGTCGCCCGAAGAGGAGAGTTTACTAGTTCATTTCGGTTCACATAAAACAATAACCCCTGAAAATCTGGAAGCACGCCTACGGTATGTGGCTAGTCCAGAAAGACTTTTACAGAAGGCCTCTACTCATAAGGTAGATAAAAAAGGGTTCTGGATTGACTTAGGGGGAATACATGAATATGTGGAATATGTAGACAATTATTTTTTCACAACTACCGACCGGGCAAAATTGACAGCCTTTTTTCAGACACATTATGCCTGTGCACGACAGGAATGCGACCATCTTACAGCAGAGGCCGAGATTATCAGTCGATTACAAAAACTGGCTAATCAAATAGGGTTACAAACAATTAGCCTCTATAACTGCAAAAATGAAATTCTTGCTTATGAAAATGAACCTTTGTTCGAAAATAAAAACAGTGAGCAGTTTCAACGGCAGATTCATCTTTATACAACACAGGGAGAAGCTATAAAGCATTTGGCCACTCACTACGAACGGCTTGAGAATGCAAAGAAAAACTATAAGGATAATAGTAAAGTATATCAATTTCAATTAAAAGAGATTGCCGGGTATGTAAGTGATACAAACATGACACCGGATACAGAAAACCTCCGTCAGAAACTGAAATCTCTATCTTGCGACTATTCTACGGAATTGGAGAAAAAAGAAGGAGAAATGCAGAACTATCAATTCAAACCGGAAGAATTAAAGGCTCTATCTTCTTTATCTGATCTACCGGAACTACAATTAGTTGGAGAGATACAGAAATGTGAAACGCATATAGAATATGGTGAGAAAGAGATTGGTAATGATGAAATACTTTTAGAGCAGGAAAGACTTATATACAACAAAGCAATAGTTGTGTATGAATCCTTGATTGATGAAAAGTTTGAGGTTCAACTACAACAGTATGAGGGGCTCTACAATCATCCGGAAGAGGAGGAAGGAGTTGCTTATAAAACAAAAAAGGAGTGGTATTTAAAGGAATATAAAAGTATTGTTGAACAATATATTCCCGAATCTGCACATGCTCAATTTGAAAACTCCGAAGACTTTCTTCACTTAAGCCGTTCCATTTTACGTTCTGAACTGGTAGACCGGATTTTGAACGACGAAAATAAGGTACTCGATGAGATTGCAGCTTATCTGAAAGAGATAACAGAAGAGTTCACCCGACTGGGTGACCGTAAACTAAATATGCTGAAAGACCTGTTTGAACAAGTAGAAGAGACTACTATTAATTATATGACTGCTATTGATGAAATGGGCAGCTTCTTTAAGAAAAATGAGTATGAAATATCACAGGGCATTAAATTACAAATGAAACCGGTTTATTCTGAAATGTATCCTGTGGAGTGGATTACTGTTTTTTTGAGGCAGTTAGATGAATACCTCGACAATTTACATGTTAATACAGGTTTATTTGCTGATTTGCTGGAAGAAATAGACATTGCCCTAATGATGAAAAAAGCATATCATCAATGTGGAGGACAAGCAAAAAATATACAGATTGAGCACCTGCTGAATCCTTTACGATACTTTGATATCGACTTCCGTATGGTTACGGAAGACGGCGAGGTGAACGGAGGGAGCTCAGGTCAGGTCTATGCAGCGGTTTCTTTACTCTGCATAGCACGCATGTCACTTATAGAAAGAAATAACGGTAAAAAAGAAACGAAAGGATTACGTTTTATGCCTATCGATGAAGGAGAAAGTTCTGGTAGTAATTTCTATCTTCTGGAAAAAATAGCCCGGCAAAACGATTATCAACTTATTGTCATGTCAATATTACCAATTGATGATTATTATGATTCGGGGCGCTATCAATATTTATTAAGTGGGACCAGTGGTGCAAACGGACGGATATGTGTGAATGCTATTTTTGACGAAGGCAAAGGGGTAGAAACTATAACTACAACAGCAGATGGTGAATAAGGAACTGAGTTGGCGGGATATTAAAGCCTTCAAAGAGTTATACACATCAGGGCGCACGACCAGCAGGATAGAACAAAATCCGTATGTAGATTTTCTCTTTCAGAAACGTATGATTACATACAAAGGTAGAGCTAAAAACATCATCTTGGCTAATCCAAAATTTAAGAGGGAGTACGAAAAGGAACAATTTGATCTGTTGTATGACTGCTATTATCCTTTTCTGGAAAAATATGACTTGCTATCACCCTATAAAAACTATACAGAGTTTGAGATACAATGCCTGATGGAACTGTCTTTATCCCCTTTTTTGTGTGAAATCGCAGAGAATATAAAGGAAGGAAAAGAAAGTCGCAATGGGGTATCAGGTAAATTCTTTAAAGCTGGAAAACATATAAAGAAAAGCTCAGTTCTTGAAAATGCAGTTTTAAAGATATTAGGGGTTGACAGATTTCCTGAAAATGATAATCAGGGATTTTATCGTGTCCCTTGTCCATCCCCTAAGTGTATTATTCTATGTGAGAATTTTAAATTTCTAAAGTTAGACATTGCCCGCGAATATAATGTGGAATTATGGTATACGGGAGGAAATAATACAGCCCCTATTGAGCGATTGGACAAAATAGATTATCCTATTTATTATCTGTGTGACTGGGATTTTGATGGTTTAAAAATTTATGAAAGACTGTATGGAATCATTCAAAATCAACAAAATAAGACTACAGAGCTACAATTAATTACGCCTAATGGTCTTTCCGTAAGTATAAAAGAAACAGAAGAACATCATGCTAGCGAGTGGAATTCTAAATTACACTTTTCAGGTTTGACGGAACGTTTATATACTTCCAGTCAGCAGCAACTTATACAATCTCTTATAAAAAAAGGTGAATGGATAGAAGAAGAGACAAACTCCCTTATAAAGATTATTGAGCAGATATTGGAGATATATAAATAATGATATATAGGGAATAAACAATATTTTATTCACCTCGTTATATATGGCAGCCAAAGAGCAGATTTACATAGCCGGTGCCAAGAGATATACCTTTCAAAAGAATATATCGAAATAAAATAGATTTTTATTATCGGATATTTTCAATTTGGCAGACGCTATTCCCCAAATTGCAGAGTAAATGGTACAGAACTCTCCATGACCAGAGTTTATAGTTTTTGGTATATAATTTTCGTGAAAAACCTTATTAAAAAGGTATTTGGGATAAAATATACTTACTTTTAGGTTAAATAATTAATTGTAATTAAGTAATTTTTAACACTATTCTAAATTAGGAAAATTTGTAAGGATAGATTATTTAGAGTATTGTTGCAAATAATCACTTTGAATAAAAGTTCTACTCCACCAACAAAAAAGAAGTGCTGTTCAAATTATTGTCTATAATCTACTGAAAAACAATAGTATAAAAGTTTTGCTTTATTGAAAAAAATATCTATTTTTGTAGCTGTATGACGTTCATTTAGTTTTGCGGAATCAGGCACTGCTGAATTCGGGAACAGTCAAAATTTCAGAATTTTAAAATGTTCATTTATAGGGGGATAGAGTAGGAGATACGTTTCCTCCAGCTCCACAAACGATATTGATTATCAGTATTTTAAAATTAAAAAGGATTTGATTGGGGACTTTATAGCCTGATTAAGTCCTTTCTTTATTTAGTCTTATTTCATTGGAGGGAATTGACATATCAATATCATGTAAGAGAAATGAGATTATAGGAAAAAGGCGAGTAATGAAAAACTGTATTTTGGAATACTATTAACTGCTTGGATCTTGATTATAATGTATTGTGTTAATTCTTTATTTATTGATCCTACGTTAAATTTTTCCCTTAATTTAGTAAACCTTATATGGTTATTTATATTAAATTATTATATCTTTAAGACACATCAAATAAATGAAAACACTATTATTAGATTTAGAAAAAAAATTGATAGAAAAGAAGAACCCTATATTAGATTATTTAGATCCACCTAGCGGTAATTTTGATGAACAGAGGTTTATTGAGCTAACCCGAAAACTAAAGTTAGAACCCAGTTCTGATTTGATAGATTTATATTCTTGGAAAAAAGGATTAAAAGGAGAATTAGCTCTTGATATATCTTTCGATTACAGAATGTTCTCTTTTGGATCTCCAATATTTTATAAAGATACGAGTAATTTATATATATTGGATAAATCTACCAATGGTTTATTCACAGGCAAATATCTTCCTTTTGTTTTTCATGGAATATTGGAAGATCCCATTTTAATTGATCTCTCAAAGAGATCAAAAACAAGAGGTTCTATTTATTATTTTTGTCCAAATGTGACACTTTCTGCAACCCCTGTGCAAATATATGATTCATTACAGTCAATGATTGAATCAATTATAGAATGTTATCAAAAAGAGGCTTACATTATTGATGAAGCAGGATTGTTAGATGTAAATGACCTTGAACAAGAAATAACAAGAAAATTAAATCCAAAATCAGACTATTGGGATTATTAATAAATTGACCAATATTCTATCTTCTAGATATTTCCTAATTCGAAGTAAATATATTCCTTTGATTTAGATATAAATTTAAATTCTATAGTTGAAAAAGGTTGGATTGAAAGAGTCTAAAATAAACAGAGAAATGAATTTGTCTTTTGTGCCTAGAGCAATGCAACAAAGTGAGAAGTTGTAAAAAACGGACTGCTAAATAGAAAAGTGAAGATAAAAACCACAAGTACATAGTTTTTTGCGTACTTGTGGTTGTTTTTATATTTTTGATAAATAAATTAAGATCAACCTGAAATGATAACAATAGGAATTGAAAACAAAAGCTGCATAAAATGTGGCAAATGTGTAAAAGTCTGCCCTGCATATATTCTGACACAAGAGAACTCTAAAGCTGAAATCGGGCTGAGAAATATGCAGACATGTATAGCCTGTGGACATTGTGTTGCAGTATGTCCCACCGATTCGGTTATTCATTCGGAGTTTCCTGACCAGAAAGTACATGCTTTGAATAGAGATATATTGCCTACACCCGCACAAGTGATGGAATTGTGCAAAGCCAGACGCTCCAACAGAGCTTTTCTCTCATCGGCAGTTCCGGAAGAATATCTTCAGCAAATCGTAAATGCAGCGCATCTTGCTCCCACAGCCAGTAATGGGCAGGAGGTGAGTTTTACTCTTATAACAAATCCCGATTTATTAAAACAGGTATCTGATATCACAATCAATACATTTGAGGCGACAGTAAAAAAGATAACAAATCCTCTTGTCAAACCTTTTATCAACTTTATATCGCCGGATGCAAAAAATGCTGTTCCTAAATTAAGTGCCGTTATAGCAAAGCATAAGAGCGGCACCGATGCTATTTTACGAGGGGCAAAAGCTATCTTACTTATTCATACACCTCTAAAAAGCAATTTCGGCAGACAGGATGCAAATCTGGCATATCAGAATGCTTCACTCATGGCTGAAAGTCTAGGTGTATCTCAATTTTACACAGGATATGTATGTATTGCAATTGATTTAGATAAAAAAAGAAAATTGGCTGAATTATTAAATATTGACGGGCACATACATGCCGGAATGGCTCTATCTATGCCCGTTTTTAAATTTCCGAAATATATAGACCGCAAAGAATTAAACCTCACAGTATTCTAAAAACTTAAATCCAATAAGCCAGTTATGCCGGGATGCACCACGAGATGTTAGGTTGTGATATACCAGTCCACTTCACCCACTTTTATAACCGAATTTTTCGAAAACTCTTTAGACTCAAGTGCCTCTTTCGATGTCTGGTAGTTTGTTTTATCTAAAACTTTCCAATACAAATTTTTGATATTTATGGCAAGCGCATTGACCATTCAAACCTTGCTATAGCTATTTTATTCGTAGTTTTCGCCGCATCATTTCAGAAGATTTATTTAGCGTATTGTGATGGATTTACTAAGCTTAAGTTGTATGAGCTATAGTTATATTCTATTAAACTAAATATGCAATATATATGTTCTATGATAAGAATAGTAATCTTTTAAAGTAAAACCATGAATTTTGATTTAGCTATCATAGGAGGAGGCCCGGCTGGCTACAACGCCGCAGAACAGGCTGTTGTGAATGGATTGAAAACAATTCTATTTGAAAAAAATGCAATCGGAGGTGTTTGTCTTAATGAAGGATGTATACCAACTAAAACGCTATTATATTCCGCAAAAATACTTGATAATATAAAAAGTGCTTCCAAATATGGAATTACTTCAGATGGAACACCCTCTTTCGATTTAGAAAAAATTATCTCCCGAAAGGATAAAGTTGTGAAAAAGCTTACAACGGGTGTTAGTAGTAAACTTTCTTTTAGTGGTGTTGTTGTAAAACAAGGTGTTGCATTTATCCAAAAAGAAGAAAAAGATGAGATATTTATCACCTGCAACGATGAAACTTTTTCTGCTAAATATCTATTAGTATGCACCGGATCCGAGACAATTATTCCTCCTATCAAAGGATTGGATAAAGTGGATTATTGGACATCGAAAGAAGCGCTTGAGTCTAAAGAGTTGCCGAAAAGCCTGGCCATAATAGGCGGAGGAGTTATCGGAATTGAATTTGCTTCATTTTTCAATAGTATGGGTGTTAAGGTGAATGTTATTGAAATGCAACCTGAGATATTGGGGGTTATGGATAAAGAAACATCGGCAATGCTTCGTTCCGACTATGCTAAAAAAGGAGTCAAATTTCATTTAAACACGAAAGTAATAGAAGTTACCACAAAAGGGGTAATTGTAGAAAAAAATGGAAAACAAGAAACTATCGATGCTGATAAAGTTCTTGTGAGCGTAGGCCGAAAAGCTATTACACAAGGATTTGGATTGGAAAATTTGAATATCGAATTTATAAAAGGAGGAGTGAAAGTCAATGAATATATGCAAACTAGTCATCCTCATGTATATGCAGCAGGAGATATAACTGGTTATTCCATGCTGGCTCATACGGCGATTCGTGAAGGAGAGATAGCTATTGGTCACATTTTGGGAAGAGATGAGAAAATGAATTATTTGGCTATACCGGGAGTTGTCTACACCAATCCGGAAATAGCCGGCGTGGGCAAAACAGAAGAAGAGCTGCAAGCCACCGGCGAACCTTTCCACGTATTGAAATTGCCGATGCCATATTCGGGTCGTTTTGTTGCTGAAAATGAATTAGGCAATGGTCTTTGCAAGATTATTGTGAACAGTGAAGATCGCATCATCGGCTGTCATATCTTTGGAAATCCGGCGTCGGAATTGATTGTAATAGCGGGCATTGCTATTGATAACGGGGACACGGTAGATAAACTAAGAAGTCATGTATATCCTCATCCTACTGTAGGAGAGATTATTCGCGAAACACTATTATCATAACGTAATTTCGTACAACTATGCTATGCATCGACAACAGACACACTGATCCTTATTTTAACATAGCTTCTGAAGAATATCTTTTAAAGAATTATGAAGAAGATATATTCATGCTGTATCAAAATGAACCATCGGTCATTGTGGGTAAGTATCAGGATGTATATTCCGAAGTCAATATAGATTTTGTAGAACGCAATAAGATAAAGATTGTCAGACGTTTTTCGGGTGGAGGAACTGTCTTTCATGATTTGGGTAATCTCAATCTGACATTCATAGAAACCGGTACAAATCTCAATTTTGATAAATTCACGAATCAGATGATTGATATATTGTCTGA
This sequence comes from Dysgonomonas sp., assembly GCA_047974325.1. Lineage (GTDB taxonomy): Bacteria > Bacteroidota > Bacteroidia > Bacteroidales > Dysgonomonadaceae > QVMP01. Next base: position 18,428 of record JBKECE010000289.1, read on the forward strand.
ACTTGGTATAAATGCAGATTCAAATGAAAGAAGGGCTATTAATATTAACGGACTCAAAATTTCGGGAAGTGCCCAATGTGTACATAAAAACAGGGTTATGTATCATGCTACTTTATTGTTCTCTTCTGATCTTGCTAGTTTGGAGACTTCCATAGAGGGAGATCCGGAGCAAGCAAGAATATCCTCAATGAGCAAAAAGTTATATGTAAAATCAGTAAAGAGTCCGGTCACAAATATTGCAGGCCACTTACTCAAAGATCTTGATATTAGAGAGTTTAAGCAATTTATAATAAACCATTTTATTGAAAGAAGCCGTAACAATAGAATTTATCATTTTACGGCTGAAGACGAAGCTGCTATTAACAATCTCATGATTGATAAATACGCTACGCCGGAGTGGAATTATCATGCACAAATGGATAAGTGCAAATCATATAGCTATAAATAATACACAAAAAAATAAATATATTATGGCAACGTTCGAAATAAAAATGCCCAAATTAGGAGAAAGTATCACAGAAGGTACTATTGTATCATGGTCTGTCAAAGTCGGAGATGTTATTAACGAAGACGATGTCCTTTTTGAAGTAAGTACGGCAAAAGTCAGTGCAGAAGTACCATCGCCTGTAGCCGGAAAAATACTTGAAATCTTATTTCAGGAAGGAGACACGGTAGCAGTAGGCACAGTAGTTGCAATTGTACAACTCGATGGCGAAGAAGAGGGCGATACTTTGCCACAGCCGGAAGAGACCGACAATATAAAAGCAAAAAAAGAAGAGCCTATACCGCAGGTTGAAGATATAAAAGAGACTAAGCCTCAAAGTGTATCATCTTCCGAACCGGGCAAAGTAAATAGGGGAGATGAAGAAAGATGGTATTCGCCGGTTGTCTTAGAAAAAGCCCGTGCAGCACTTATCAGTCAACAGGAATTAGATTCGATAAGCGGTACAGGATATCAGGGACGTGTAAGTAAACATGATATTGAACGATATATAGAAAATAAACAAAGAGGAACTAATGTTCCTGAGCCGAAGGAAAGAAAGGAAACCCAACAAGCTCCGGTTATTACTGTTGCTCCTGTTTCTGAGTCACCACAAAAACAACAACAAGCGCCAATAATTGCGGCCGATGGTGACGAAGTGATAGCCATGGATCCCATTCGTCGTATTATTGCAGATCGTATGGTTTCATCCAAAAAAATATCGCCTCATGTAACCAATGTTATTGAAGTTGATGTCACCAAATTGGTAAAGTGGCGCGAAAATAACAAGGATAGCTTTAAGAAACGCGAAGGAATCAGCTTAACTTATTTGCCTGCCGTAGCAGAAGCTACTGCTAAGGCTCTTCATGACTATCCTCGCATAAATTCATCGGTAGATGGTTATAATATAATACAGAAGAAAAATATTAATATAGGTATAGCTGTTTCACTTGACAATGGCAATTTGATAGTACCTGTAATAAAAGGTGCAGACAAACTAAATATAGATGGACTTGCCACTTCCATTGCAACCCTTGCCACGAAAGCCAGAGCTAATAAACTGATGCCCGATGACATTCAGGGAGGTACTTTCACTATTACTAACTTTGGATCATTCAAGAGTCTTTTTGGAACACCGATAATCAATCAGCCCGAGGTCGCCATATTAGGTGTTGGCATTATCGAGAAAAAAGCATCTGTGGTGGAAACACCGGAAGGCGATGTGATTGCAATTCGTCATAAGATGTATTTGTCTTTATCGTATGATCATCGGGTTATTGATGGATCATTAGGAGGAAACTTCCTGCATCGCATTGCTGAATATCTTGAAAATTGGAATAGCTGATAACAATATCTAAAAAATAAACAGATATGAAAAAGTACGATATAAAAACAACGGATAAAGAAACGCTGAAAAAATGGTATCATTTGCTCACATTAGGGCGTGCCATTGACGAAAAGGCTCCTGCCTATCTCTTGCAGTCTTTGGGGTGGTCATACCATGCACCTTATGCCGGGCACGATGGCATACAACTTGCAATAGGACAGGTGTTCACCAAAGGCGAAGATTTTTTGTTCCCTTATTATAGAGATATGCTGACCGTTTTATCGGCAGGGCTTACGGCGGAAGAAATTATTCTTAATGGTTTGTCTAAAGCAACTGATGTTGCTAGTGGTGGAAGGCATATGTCTAACCACTTTGCCAAACCGGAATGGAATATCGAGAACGTTTCGTCGGCAACAGGTAATCACGATTTGCATGCTGTTGGTGTTGCACGTGCCATGGTGTATTATAATCATAAAGGAGTTGCTATAACATCACACGGCGAGGCAGCAACATCAGAAGGATATGTATATGAAGCCATTAATGGAGCCAGCAATGAACGGCTACCTGTCATTTTTGTTATTCAGGATAACGGATATGGAATTTCTGTTCCTAAAAAAGATCAAACTGCTAATCGCAAGGTTGCCGATAATTTTGCCAATTTCAAAAATATAAGGATTATTCACTGTAATGGCAAAGATGTGTTTGATTCTATGAATGCAATGGCGGAAGCTCGTCAGCATGCAATTGAAGCAAGAACACCCGTTATTGTCCAGGCCAATTGTGTGCGCATCGGATCACATTCTAATTCAGATAAACATACCCTATATCGTGACGATAATGAATTGAAGTATGTAAAGGATGCCGATCCATTACAAAAATTTCGTCGTATGCTTCTCCGCTACAAACGGTTTACACAAGAAGAACTGAAAGAAATAGAAGATGCTGTAAAAAAAGAACTTAGCGCTGCCAATCGTAAAGCGATAGCTGCTCCTGACCCTGATCCTAATACTGTTTTCGACTATGTAATCCCCGAACCATATCATCCTCAAAAATATGTAGATGGTGTGCACAACAGCGAGGATGGGGAAAAGAAAAATATGGTGGCAGCGATTAACGAAACTCTGAAAACAGAATTCAGACATAATCCGGATACATTCCTTTGGGGGCAGGATATTGCAAACAAAGAGAAAGGTGGTGTATTTAATATTTCTAAGGGAATGCAACAAGAATTTGGTGAATCTCGTGTGTTTAATGCGCCTATAGCAGAAGATTATATAATGGGTACAGCCAATGGAATGAGCCGTTTTGATCCTAAAATACGAGTAGTCGTTGAAGGTGCAGAGTTTGCCGACTACTTTTGGCCTGCAATCGAAGAATATGTGGAGTGTACGCATGATTATTGGCGCAGCAACGGACAGTTTTCTCCCAATATAACACTTCGGTTAGCTTCAGGCGGATACATAGGAGGTGGATTGTATCATTCGCAAAATATTGAAGGAACCTTGACTACCTTTCCGGGAGCTCGTATCGTATATCCTTCGTTTGCCGACGATGCTGCCGGCCTTTTACGTACGAGTATGAGATCAAAGGGTTTTACTGTATTTCTTGAGCCTAAGGCTTTGTATAATGCAGTAGAGTCGTCTACATATATTCCGGACGATTTCGAAGTTCCTTTCGGAAAGGCACGTATTCGCCGCGAAGGAACAGATCTGACGATTGTAACCTATGGGAACACAACACATTTGTGTTTAAATGCAGCTGCAAAGTTAGCTAAAGATAATATCGGAAACGTGGAGGTGATTGATATCAGATCCCTTATTCCTCTTGATAAGGAGAGTATATTTGATTCGGTGAAAAAAACAAGTAAGGTGCTGGTAGTGCATGAAGACAAAGTATTTTCCGGATTTGGTGCTGAAATAGCAGCAACCATTGGAACTGAAATGTTTCGCTATCTGGATGCTCCGGTTCAACGAGTGGGTTCGACATTCACTCCTGTCGGATTCAATGTTATTTTGGAAAGGGCTACATTGCCAAATGAGAAACAAATTTATGATGCTGCAAAAAAAATGATAGAATTTTAGAAAAATAAAATAAATATACAATGGAAAAGATTGGATTATTTTATGGTACAAATGCTGTGAAGACGGCTAAAATTGCGGAGAAGATTCAAAAACACTTTGGTGATTTCAAAGTAGAGATTGTCTCGGTAGATGAAGTGACACAGAGTGACTTTCAGGCATATAATAACCTTATATTCGGCGCATCAACATGGTTTGATGGTGAATTGCCTGCATATTGGGAAGAAGCTCTACCCGAATTAACCGATTTGAAAATGGACGGAAAGAAAGTTGCAATTTTTGGATTGGGAAATCAGGTCGATTTCTCTGAAAATTTTGTTGACGGAATAGGTATTTTGGCTGAAATCGTAGAAACGGCAGGTGCCGAGATTGTAGGTCTTACTAATAGTGATGGTTATAGTTTCGAAAAATCAAAAGCTCTCCGCAACGGTAAATTTTTAGGATTGGCGATTGATCAGGAAAATCAATCTCAAAAAACGGATGAACGCATTCGTAACTGGGTAGAACAACTTAAAACGGAATTTATATAACAATAATAACAATAACAATAAAGGCTTAATTTGGCAGTTATAGGTTCTCTGTAATTGTCAGATTGAGCCTTTATTACATTATATTTCATTCTATTATTTATTATAATTCTTTTTATATTTATTACAAAGAATGTTTACTTTTTTGTTGAAATATTCCCAATGTATTTACATTACATATCGAATCATCGCAGCGATTTTGTAGAGGATTGAGAGAGAATCGCTATATTTACAACAAAAAAGCTAATGTTATGAAATATAAATTATCCTTTATTTTGTGTGCTTTCATTTTATCATCTTGTAGTAGCACACAAAACAATGCAAATACAAGAGACTGTGTAGAGGGAATTAATCTATTGCCATTGTATGGAAATATTGAAAAATGTGAAGAACAGAAGTTAGCAGATAAAAAATTTCTTATTGCTTGTGATAGTATATATCCTTCCCGTAAGAACGCAGCGGAAGATTATGTGCGCATAGCGTGGGATTATGCAGATCGAGACGATGTGGACAATGCAACTAAGAGATTTAACCAAGCATATTTACTCGATAGTCTGAATGCTGATGTGTATTGGGGACTTGGAATTATAGAAGGAAGTAAAAAACGATATATCGAGGCAGAAGTTTTATTTAGAAAATCTTTAGATTTGAACCCTAAGAATGAAAAAGTTTGGTTTTGTCTTGTTGTAAATGACAAAGAACAATATGGAGATGATGAGAATCATAAGATTGAAAGAGACAAACTATTAAAAAAAATCTTAGAAATGAACTCTAATTTTTATCCTGCAATCCAAATGATCCAGAGAGAAAGTCACGACTTGATGAATAAGCATGACGACGGAACAAGAGTCATTATAACTCAACCACAATAAGATAATTCTTATGCTCACAGAGTTGGTACTATGCGAGCAAATTCAAAAAATCAACTTACAGGAAGGTTGGGAGAGAATATCTACTTTGGTAAAGTAAAAAATAATAAATCTGCGATGAAGAAAATACTCTTATAAAACAATAAAAAACAACCACTTCTGTGATTACTTTTTATTTAGTTGAATCCTCTGTCGATTTATAGAACAATTTTATTGAGGATTGAGAGAAGACTATGGAATTTTATTTTTATGAGTATCTTTAAAAGACATGATCTACTATTATGAAAAAAGTATATTTCTTATTAATACTAATTGGCTTGTTGCTTTATGGATGTAATAAGAATCAAACATCCGGAAATGAAAAAATACAGTATGCTGTTTTTAAATATTCTCACTTTGGAATTTCAGAAGTGGATCCAACTAATGCGGCTATTCTAATTACAGATAAAGATTCTGTAGATTATTTGAAGGATTTATTTGAAAATAATGATTTGTCACAAGTTTGTACATGTGGATATGATTATGAAATACAATTTTATGATGCAAATGATAAAATTGTATTTAGTGAACTTTATTTTTCGACCAATATGTATATGAAAAAAGACGATGAAATAAAAAAGGTGATGAAATATTTAGAAACTAAGATGTTGAAAGATCCATCCCATTATATATATAATATAAAAATAAATATTCCCTCTGACATTGCTGTAAAAGAATTGAGATCAAAAGGTTTTCTTGTGTTTGAGATGAGCGATAATATGGAAAAAAATACAATTCAAATACTATATACTCAAGATTTTGAGGCTTTAACGAAAGAAATGAAAAAATACTCTTTTGTAGAAAAAATTGAAAAAGCGATAGACCGGTTATACATAGAAAACTGAGCGATATAATACGAATATCAATAAACTACAATATTTATCAAACATCATTGAGCTACTAATATATAATCTGAAAAAACATTCTTTCAGCTTAGCTGACTATATCGAATTATCGAATGATTTTATTGCGGATTGGAAGATAATAGTTGATATTTATAGATATATTTACGGAAATAACAAAAATGATGATTGACACTAAAGTAAAAATAAATTTTTGGAATCGATATTTCATACTTATATCTCCAATAATTGTATTAACTACAACTAAAATAATAGTAGAAATATGTAGACATTGTTTTCAAACACAAATATCTTGGCTTCCTTCTTTCATTGGCTATTATACATCTATTCTTTTTGTACTATTTATTGCACAAAAAAAAGGATTAGTATTTCTGAAAGATATATTTGATGTGTCACTTAAGCCTCTACCTAAAATAAAATGGGTATTGATAGGTGTGATCCTACCTGCACTAATTCCTTTAAATGTTTTTATTCTAAAGATAAATAGTGTTCCTTTTGAATACATCATTTACATTTTTATATTTTCTATTATCAATCCAATTTTTGAAGAAGGGTTTTGGAGAGGGTTATTGTCTCATCTACCTTATAAAAAAATATTTATTGTTTTATATTCTGCTCTACTTTTTGGATTCTCACATTATTGGTTTTGGCATCATTGGTTCAATATACCCATTGTAACTATCACTACGGTTATATCAACCACAATTATGGGAGTATTATGGATGTCCTTTTTTCTAAAAAACAAGAAGATCATATACTTAATTATATCACATTTTTTAGTGGACATCTTTAATCTTTCTGTTGCTATATATTCAGGTGTAATCCCTGCTTGGTAAACGAATAGGATATCTCTTATTTATAATTAAAATGAAATAAAGGTAGTATTTAAATAATAAGGGAATGAGTTCTTTATCAATTTTATCGGACTCCACAACTGATTGATATAGAATAAAAAAAACTCCTGATTTCTCAGAGGATTTTCCTTTTTAGTTGAACACTCTATCAAATTATCGAACGAATTTATAGATGATTATAAGAAAATAATTGAAGTATTATTGTGAAATATCTTATTTTCTTTTTAATAGTTATAATCATTATACTCTGACCAATTCTCTAATTTATTTGTAGTGTCGTCATAAAATACTTCAAGACACAATCGATCATTGAAGGGGCGTCCATGATAAAGGATAATATCAAACTGCAATTTTTTCAGTTGATTTTTTATAACATTTTGACAATAAATATCATCTTTATCTAATTCAACACCACTATTATTCTTTTCAACATTTATAACTTTCCCTCTTGAGTCAATCTCAAGACAATATGTGTCAGAGCAAAGAAATTCATTATCTAATTTCTTCCAATTCAGTTTTTTTATTTCATTGAAAACGGCTTTCGACATTTCTTGTTTCTTTCTTGAAATACCATCTTTAACTTTTTGATAATTATTTATAATGTGTTTATCAACTAAAATACCTTTGCGAATAGAATAAAGTTCTTCTTTCTCATAAATAGTCGTAAAAATGCCATCCCACCAAATAGGCTTGCCTTTTGGAATGGTAAATTCACTTGAAAGCCAATCAATGAACACTTTGTTGTTTTTTACTTTATCTTGAAAAACCTTTTGCATCTGTTCATTTGAATTATTAATGTCATCTGCACAAAGTTGTCTCAATGAATTACAAGGAATAATGTATTTTAAAAATAAACTATCGTTTTCTAAACTATAAACAGCTTGATAACCTCGCCAACAGTTTGTAGAGCTACTCTCAAAACCAAAATCATTACCAAAACGAAATCCAAACAAACTATTACTATCCGTTGGTTGCTTAACTGAATGCAAATAATCTTCCAAAATTAATTGAGAGAGGGGTATAGTGTCTTTACCTACAATCAAATAATCGGGAGCTTGCGGGCTTGCTTTTAAATGTGCTATTGATGATAACAGTAAAAATATAATTATCAAGTTTTGTCTCATATAATTTTCTCTTTAACTTTCTAATAGAGCTCTATTCTGTTAGTACTAATTTCTAAATAGGCATAACTAATTAATGGGCACCTAGTTGCAAATATAGTTCAATTATCTCATGAATAAGTTTAATACAAAACAAAAAAGCAACCGATATTTTGATTGCTTTTTTCCTTTTTAGTTGAACACTCTATCAAATTATCGAACGAATTTATTGCGGATTGGAAAAGAATTATGGAATTTGGTTGTGGTTTTCATCTATATAGTAAACTATAAATAATTAAACATGAAAATTTCAATACTATTTTTTATATTATGTTTCATTTTAACTGCATGTAGTGATTCAATAAAACACACGCAGAAAGATGAGCATCTTATGAATTGGGAAACTATAAGGATTGAATCACGAGATCAGACAATAATAATTGATAAGCGTGAAGATTATGGAGTACGAGACACTTGTGATTTTAAAGAAGCAAAAATAGATAAGTATAGGACCGAATATAGACCAATAAATAGAGGACAGGAAAATTTTAATATAACTCAACAAGAAAAAGACTCACTTTTCAAATATGTATATGATATAGTTTCTAACCCTGTTTATACAGATCAATATGCGACATGCTATGTGGGAAATATCTCTATTAGCTTTAGTATAGGTAATACGACTCAAATATGTAAATATAACTCGGTTGGCAATTGGACAACGATATCTCGATCAACAGAGAGGTTGTATCATTTATTGAGTAAGAAAACAAAAATATTAGAGTATTGAGCCTTATCGAATTCCACAACCGACTAATAAAAAAAGCAAAAAAGCAACCACTTTTGTGATTACTTCCTTTTTAGTTGCGGAGACCGGACTCGAACCGATGACCTCCAGGTTATGAGCCTGGCGAGCTACCAACTGCTCCACCCCGCGATATTTCGAATGCAAAGGTACTCCATATTTTCAAACCTGCAAATTATTAGATGTTTATTTTCCGATAAAATGGTGGTGTGGAAAAACTTTGTATGACATTTGCTTATTGGCTAGAGGTTTATCACCACTTATAATTTAATCCGAATCCGATAATTTCATTATATTGAAAATAACCCAGATCGCTGTCTTTATTACTGGGTGACACACTGTCATCGAAACGAAGATAAAGGTATAGGGATGTAGAAAAAAAACGGTTTAAATTCATCGTGAATCTGTTTTCGGATTCCACCAAGGTACTTTTATAGTTGCTGAAATATTTTAATCGGGAAGTTAATCCTACATATCTATTGTAGTTATATGTCAAATTTGTATTCACAGTAGAACCAAAACTGGTGTTCGCTTTTTTTCCGCTTTCTATACCCGATTTTGTTTCATCGACGTCCGAATCTCTCACATATTTATAGTTCACGGATATAGGAGCAAGATTTATAGATAGTTTCAGGTTTTTATACTTGTCTTTTTTCGATTTTGTGTCGAGTGTATAGCTCATACCAATACCGGAGTTGATTTCAAGCGGAGATAAGAAAGATGCGCTTTTTGCACGGCTATTGATCGGATAACTGCTAAATAGTGGTGTTTTTGCCTCAAAATTGGCTGTGTATGACCATTTTTTATACGCTTCGAGTCCTAATACACTATAGATTCTGAAAAAATCTTCCGTTATGCTTATATTGTTGACAGTGTCGGCCGGTGTGTTTTGAAGGTTCAATTTCCATTCAAATGTATTATTGAATGTGAGCTTGTTTTTTTTATAATTGGCTGTTATTTTATGGTAATTCTGGATGTTGAAATTATTGTTGCCACCCTTATACCAATTGTTTGAATATTTTTTCTGGGACAATTTCAATTTATGGTCAAAATTGAACACCCAATATTGTAGTTTGGGTACGTATGTTTCGAGTTCGTTTGGTGGTGATCTTTGTCTTGGT
>JBKECE010000006.1:0-12981 GCA_047974325.1 Dysgonomonas sp.
GGTTTTGCCGTATATCAATACGATTTGGCAAAAGATAAATACACAAAGTACGGAGAATATTCTTTTACTTCATATAACTGGAGTAGTGGAGACTATTTTGAGCAGAAGTTATATCTCGAAACTGGTCTTGAATATTCAAACACATTCGATGAAAAACACAACGTGACAGCATTGTTTCTGGGAAACCGGAACAGCCGCATCATCCGCAACTTCATCGGATTTGCAGATCAGGGATTGGTGGGACGCCTGACCTACGATTTTGATAAACGTTATTTTGGTGAATTCAATGTGGGCTACAATGGATCGGAGAACTTTGCCAAAGGAAAACGATATGGTTTCTTTCCTGCATTTTCAGGCGGATGGCTGATCTCGAACGAAAAGTTTATCGCCTCCAATACTAATTTGCAGAAATATATTTCTTTGTTGAAAATAAGAGGATCTCTCGGTTGGGTTGGTAATGATAAATATGGTGATATATACCAATCCGGTGATCAGGATAATATGTTCATGTATTTTCTATCATTTACGAACGGTAGCTGTCCTGTGTTTGTATCCGGAAACACCAGCTTTGGTGGAATCTATCAGGGAAAAGTTGCCAACGAAGATGTTACTTGGGAAACCGGCCGTAAAATGAATTTAGGATTTGAGTCCTCGTTTTTTAGAGAAAAAATAGGCTTCAATATGGACTTGTTCCACGAAAGGCGTGTAGATATTCTGACAGACATATCGTCAATCATTCCCAGCCATGTGGGGGCGAGTTTTAAGGCTTCCAATGTAGGTATTGTGGAAAACAAAGGTGTTGAATTTGAAGTTGTGCACCGAGGAAATATTGGAAAAGATTTCAATTATTCGGTGAAAGGAAACTATTCATTTACAAAAAACAAGGTGGTCAAGAAAGCAGATCCGGCAGGAATGTTGGCCTATCAGAAAGAAGAAGGCTATAGCATCGGAGTACCTTTAACGTATAAATATATTGGCATATTCCAAGATTATGCAGACATCTATTCTAGTCCCAATCAGATGACTTTGCCAGGCAATGTGGAAGTAAAACCCGGAGATTTGAAGTATCTGGATTTCAATAATGACGGACAGATTGACATAAATGATGCTTTCAGGCAGGGGTATGGAAGTGTACCTGAAGTACAGTATGGCATAACATTGTCAGTAAACTTTCAGAACTTCGATTTTTCGGTAATGATACAAGGTTCGGCACGTTCTCAGTTCGGAAAAAACTGGGAAATTATGTGGCCTTTCTCCAATGCAGACAATGTGTATGAAAAACATTGGCGCTATTGGTCGCCCGAAATGGCAGGAAACGAAGAATTCATCCGGCTCTATGGTGCTTATCAAAATAATGAACCCGGAGGAGCAAGCGGATCCACCTACAGTTACAGCAGTGGCGACTATGTCCGGCTGAAAACCTTTGAAGTAGGGTATACTTTGCCCAAGAAGGCAATCTCAAAACTATATATGTCTTCGGTCAGGGTTTATTTCTCCGGAAACAATGTCTTGTCTTGGATCAAAGATCCTTATCTGGATCCGGACAATCGTGATCAGCGAGGAGGCGTTATGCCGCCGACAAGGGCTTTCAACTTTGGAGTGAATATCAACTTCTAAAAAACAAAGAATGTATGAAATTAATAGATAAGAAAATATTATTGATAGCTTTGGCTTTGGTTCTTGGTATGGCATCGTGCGATGATTATCTTGAAAAAACACCAAAATCTAATCTGGACGAAAACCTTGTGTTCTCTGTTTTTACCAATGCCGAGCAATATCAGGCAACCATATACGAAAATGTTTGGGGGCGTTTCAATGCAGTGGGCAATTACCAACCTGTACCGTTATCTTCGGCTTCGGACGAATCCGATTCGCCCAGAGGATATCACGGAACCATTTATTTCAACACCGGAGCTTATGACGGCATAGATGCCAACATCTACAACTATTATGAGGGGATCAGAAGGGCAAATATGTTTTTGTCGAAAGAATCTGTCATACCGTTCCCGTCCGAAGCGAAAAAGAAACAATTGCTGGGCGAAACATATTTCCTGCGAGCATTTTTTTATCACGAACTGACAAAACGTTTTGGCGGAATGCCCATTCTGGACGAAACAAAACTGTTCAAGCCCGGAGACAATCTGGAATTGCCTCGTAATTCTTATAAAGAATGTGTCACCTTCATGCTGTCCGACTTGCAGAAAGCCATCGAATATATGCCTGCCACATTACCCGAAACATCATACGGCCGTGCAACCAAAGGGGCAGCTATGGCACTCAAGGCAAGAGTATTGTTGTTTGCTGCAAGTCCTCAATGGCAACGGGAAATGGGCCAAGATTTGTGGTCGCAAGCCGCAGCTGCAGCTAAGGATGTGATAGACCTCACGGACAACGGATCGAAAGTTTATGAATTATACGATACCGGCAAAGGAGCAACGGACTATGAACAATTGTTTTTTACCCGCTACGAAGACGGAAACAAAGAAATAATCTTTGCAAAGCATGCTAAGCCGGTAGGTTTCAGTTCTGATGAAATCAAAGTCTGGTCTCCTTCGGGAGGAAAGCTAGGTGGAGATGGAGCTGTGTGCCCGACACAAAACTTTGTAGACCTATTTGAAACCACTGAAGGCTATCCTATTTCTGATTCCAGATCAAAATATGATCCTCAGAAACCCTATGAGAACAGAGACCCTCGTTTCTATAAAACGGTTCTTTATCATGGTGCAAGTTGGCAGGGAGAAACTCTTGATGTGACCTACGACGAAGCCAATAAAGTGTTCGGCACTCATCGTGCCAATAGTACGGATTATACCAGAACAGGATACTATGTGCGCAAATATTTGCCTGAAAGTGTTAAGAATTTGACTTCAAATACATCGTACCATGAATGGATATTTTTCCGTTTGGCCGAGATGTATCTCAATTATGCAGAAGCTCTAAACGAAACACTTGCAACACCATCGACCGAAGTCTATGAGGCTGTCAATGCAATCAGAAGACGATCGGGGATGGTAGATCTTCCTGCCAATCTGAACAAAGACCAGATGAGAGAACGAATTTGGAACGAACGTGCTATAGAACTGTCTTTTGAAGAGCATCGCTGGTGGGATGCCCGGCGTTGGGGCAAGGCTGCCGATTGGTTTGGTGGTCCGATGTATGGTATGGAAATACACAATACGGGAGTGAAATATAATGAAAAAGTATTTTATACACGGACATATTTCCCTTATATGGACTTGTATCCCATCCCGATCAGTGAAATGAGGAAAAATCCACTCTATGACCAAAATCCGGGATGGTAATATTATTATCAAATTGAAGTAAAAAAGAAATATAACATTATGATAAGAAGAAAATATATTGAAATCGGCTTGAAGATATTTTTGTTAGGCTGTATCATTTTTCATTCATTTTCATTGTCGGCACAGGAACTGGTACCAACCATAAAAGGCAGGGTTTTGTATGATGGAAAGCCGCTTTCAGGTATCACTGTGTCTGTCGTTAATGGATTTACCCAGACCTTGACCGAAACAGATGGCAGCTTCTCCATAAAAGTACAGGAAAAGAAAACGCTTCTGTTTTCAGGAAAAGGTTATGAACAAAAGACGGTTGTTGTTGATGATGCAGAAGTTGCATTGACTGTGGATATGAGATTAGCTACGGACGAACAGATACTCGATTATGGATATCAAAGTCGTTCCAAGACAATGTCTACTGCCGCCATATCGTCGGTCAATGGAGAAAGTTTATCAAAAACTCCTGTGGCAACAGTAAATGATGCTGTGCAGGGCACAGTGACCGGACTTACGGCCGTGCGAACATCCGGAAACGAGCCCGGATGGAGTTTGTCAGACTACTATGTAAGGGGGATTGGCACATTTGGCAATTCGTCGCCACTGATATTGGTAGACAATGTTGAACGCGACATTACATTGCTCGAACCCGAAGAAATAGAATCTTTTTCTGTATTGAAAGATGCTGCAGCATTGGTGAAGTATGGTATGCACAGCGCAAATGGAGTCATCAACATAAAAACGAAGAGAGGTTACATTGCAAAGCCGGAAGTGTCATTCAAGGCAAATTTTGGTATTCAGACACCTTCACGTTTGCCGGAATATCTAGGCTCGCAAGAATATGTGCGTTTCAGAAACATAGCTTTGGCCAACGATGGTTTGCCTATATCGACCGATCCACGTTACAATCCGGATATGTATAATGGCACAGAAAACGCTTATCTGTATCCCAATACTGATTGGTACGGAGAATTCATAAAGAAAACTGCTCCTATTCAAAGTTACAGAATCAATGTTGCGGGTGGTACGGATATTGTCAGGTATTATGTCCTGTTGGGTATAACCAATCAGCAAGGACTGTATAATTACGCCGACAAGAATGAAGCATACAATACCAATCCCGATTATACCCGCTACAATATCAGGGCAAATACGGATATAAACATCACCAAATACCTGACATTGTCTCTTGATCTGGGTGGAAAGTTGGAGACAAAGACATTTCCGAATCAGTCTGCGTCAAACATTATCACAGCTTTGGCATATATGCCGCCCACAATTCCTATACTGAATCAGGATGGAAGCATTGGCGGAGCATCGAGTTTCCAATATAACCCTTATGGCATTTTGTCTCACAATGGTTATAGCAGTGACTATAACCGTTATTTACAAGGAAATGTGTCAGCCAATTACAAACTGGATTTTTGGGTCAAAGGCCTTGCAGTTAATGTAATGTACGGATTTGATACTTACAAATTATATAGACGTTGGAAAACGCAGAGCTATGCCGTGTCTCAACTCAATCTGGATGGCACATACACCACTTTCGGGCAGAATTCAGATGTTGATATCAATTATAGTTCGAGCGGACAGAGCTACGGTCTTCGTTCCACATTCATCGGAGGGTTGAACTACGAAACCACTATCGATAATAAACATGCGTTGTTGGCAGACCTGAAATATCGTCAGAGCACTCTGTGGGTTCAGTCGGCTGGAGCGAACTATAATCAACAGGATTATCTGGGTAGCTTAACCTATGGTTTTGATAAACGTTACATTGCTGAATTTGCGTTTTCTTACAGTGGTTCGGAGGATTTCAGCAAAGACAACCGTTTCGATTTTTTCCCTACAGCATCTTTGGCTTGGATAGCATCGAATGAAGGTTTTATGAAAAATGTTGACGCAATAGATCTGCTGAAACTAAGGGCTTCCTACGGGGTGCTTGGCAACTCAAATCTGGGATCTGGGATCAGTCGTTATCCGTTTTTGTCCAATTACTATAACGGCGGCGGATATATTTTTGGAGATTCTTATGCTTGGTCTGACGGTTCGTATGAAGGCCGGTTGTCGAATCCGAACATCAAAAACGAGATTTCAAAAAATCTGAACATTGGTTTAGACGTGGAATTACTTAAAAACAAACTCGAAATGAATCTGGATTTTTTCCGTAACGACCGCTCACGGATAATCACAACCCGTAGCGAAACCATGTCGGGCATTGTGGGTCAGACACTGGCTTATGAAAACATCGGATCGGTGCTCAACAAAGGTTTTGAGTTGATGCTCAAACATCAGAACAGAGTGGGAGAGGTCGGATATTTTGCGCAAGCCAATGTGTCTTTTGCCCGCAATAAAATCACTTATATGGACGAGGTACAAGGCTTGGAGTCGTGGCTCTATAAAACAGGTCAACCAGTCGGTGTGTTGCGGGGATTGGAGGCTGTAGGCTTTTTCAACACACAGGAAGAGATTGACGGATGGGCAAAATCGACATACGGAACAGTTCAGCCGGGTGATGTGAAATATGTTGATCAGAACAATGACAATATTATCGATGAAAATGATTTCATACCCTTGGGCTATAATAATATACCTGAGTGGAACTTTGGACTCAACTTTGGGTTCAACTACAAAAACTTTGACCTTACGGCTCTTTTCACAGGTGTTGCCAACCGCTCATACTATGTTTTCAACAATGTGATGCTTGGCATGGTGTCTGAGCAAAAGGTGACTGCAACAGCCTACGATACATGGCAAAAAGGAGTGAATGAAAGTTCGGCTCTTTTGCCGCGACTGACCACCGAGTGGAACAATCACAACACACAGAATTCCACAATCTGGAAACAGAACGGAAACTACCTGCGTCTGCAAAGTGTGGAGTTGGGATATAATCTGCCGAAAACACTTCTGGCTAAAGCAAACATTAAAGATGTCAGAGTCTTTGTCAACGGATATAATCTTTTTTCTTTCGATCATTTGAAAAAATATAATCTTAGTGCCGACTACCCGAATGCCGGAGTCTATGCTTACCCCGAATTGAGAGTTTACAACGTCGGAGTGAATATTAAATTTTAAGTATATAAAAAACAGAGATGAATATGAAAAAGATAAAATATTATATCGGAATCTTATCATTGATATGTTTTTCTGCATCCTGCTCAGACTATCTGGACATTGATAAGAAGACAGATACATCGATAAACTATGATGAGATATTCAAAAATCCACATACAGCTCCCGGTTTTCTGAATAATGCGTACAATAAACTGACCGACGGATTTGATCGTGGAATTGGAGGAGAATTGCTTGCTGTGGCTTCGGACGAAGCCAAATTCTCAAAAAGCGGCGGTGTGATGCAATTTTTCAACAACAATGCTATCAGTCCTTCTTACAATCCTGACGATGTGTGGTCAAGCATGTATGAAGGAATCAGAAAATGCAATATATTTCTTAAAGAAATGGATCCCGATAAAGGATTGATAGCCAAATATAACAGTATTCCGGCAGCAAGCCGCGACAATTATAGAGGGCAGGCTTACTTCCTGAGAGCCTATTTTCACTTTGAATTGCTGAAACGCTATCAGAACATCATATTTGTAGATAAAGTTTTGGATCCGAACAACGAAGCCGAAATATATTCCTTTCCTCAAATTCCGTTTGCTCAGGCTGTGGATCGCATCGCTCAGGATTGTGATTCGGCAATTAGATTGTTGCCGGCTAAATATGATGCGGCAAAAAATGCTGAAATGATAGGTCGTCCCACCAAAGCGGCACCAATGGCACTCAAAAGCAGAATGTTTTTGTATGCGGCAAGCCCCCTCAACAATCCGACCAATGACGTGGCTTTGTGGGAGCGTGCCGAAACAGCAGCTGCAGCCATTTATACACAGGCCGGAGACTTGGGTTTAGGCTTATTGGATAAGGGAGCATACGCCGAAATTTTCACAAGTCCCAACAATAAAGAAGTGATCTTTGCCACCGGAGCAAGGGAGCGTAACGATATTG
This sequence comes from Dysgonomonas sp., assembly GCA_047974325.1. Classification (GTDB taxonomy): domain Bacteria; phylum Bacteroidota; class Bacteroidia; order Bacteroidales; family Dysgonomonadaceae; genus QVMP01. Next base: position 7,299 of record JBKECE010000006.1, read on the forward strand.
AGCGATACAATTTTCCGATAAGTTTTCAAGGAAATGGATTGGTGAATCCCACACAGGATCTTGTGGATACTTATGTGATGAAATCGACCTCTTATGCTAATCCAATGAACGGATACGATCCGGAAAATCCTTATACCGGGAGAGAAGACCGTTTTTATGCCTCGATCATATATAACGATATGATTTTCAAAGGAAACAAGGTCGAAACTTTTGTGGAAGGCAAGGATGGACTCAATTCCACTGCTACGGCAACCAAAACAGGCTATTACCTGAAAAAATTTAGTGTTGAATCTATCAATCTTGAAAAAGGAGATGTTATATACCGTCAATGGATATTGTTTCGTTATGCCGAAGTGCTGCTCAACTATGCGGAAGCTCGCAACGAGGTGCTGGCAGCTCCCGACAAAACGATTCACGATCTGTTGAATCTGATAAGGCTCAGAGCCGGATTGCGTAACTTCAGCAATGCCTCGCAATATATCAAAAGCAAAGAAGAAATGCGCGATTATATAAAACTGGAACGTCGCAAAGAGCTGGCTTTTGAAGATCATCGTTTTTGGGATTTAAGAAGGTGGAAAGATGCCGATGCTCTTGCAAAAACCATCACCGGGATGCGTATTGTAAAAGTTGCCGATGGGGTTGATGGAAACGGAACTCCGAAATATAAATTCACTTACACTCCTTTCAATGTGGAGAAACGTTTGTTCGACACCAAATTATATTGGTATCCCATTCCACGTACGGAAATACTTAAGTATGCTAATAAGGGAATAACGTTGAATCAAAATCCCGGATGGAATTGAATACAATAAAAAAAATAACATTAACAATGAAAAAAAATAGAATAGCAAAATTTCTCTCATCAACTCTCGTGCTAGGCTGCTTTGTTTTGTCGTCATGTGGAGATAGCGCTGAAGACTATAGTTTCTCACAGGATCATAAGATCCCGGAATATAAGATCTATAACGACTCAATCATTGTGGACAAAGGCCAGACGGTGGATATCAGTGTAGACTTCAGTGACGAATCGGGACTTAGCAAAATAGCCTGCACCTATTCCGATTGGGGCATTTCTGAAAATATATTGCTGAAGGAACAGGGAAATCCGCCGACTTACACGCTTAACAAGACCATTACGATTCCGGCCGATGCCGCAACTGAATGGGAAGAAACTGTGCAAAGAAATGATGGCAGCACCTATAAACGGACTCAACACTATCATAGTATTACAATCAAAGCAACAGATACAAACCTGAATGTCAGAACTGTGTCTGTTAGGATAAAAGTGAAGCCATAAATTCATGCAGATCGCTTGGCTATGGCGCATTGTGTCATAGTCAGGTGTTTCTGTTTTATATCAAAAAAATGAAAAAACATAGTATGAAGTATTTATTTTCCTTTCTCCTTTTACTCATCCGGATACCATTCGTATGCGGACAAACCATTCAAGTGACTATAGATCCTTCATATACATACCAGACAATGGCCGGTTTTTCGGCATCGGATTGTTGGTCGGGAAACTATGTCGGCAAATATTGGGACGACGACAAAAAAGAATTGATTGCTAAATATTTGTTTAGCCAGAATTATAAACCGGACGGAAGCCCCGAAGGTATCGGGCTTTCCATGTGGCGCTTTAATCTGGGAGCAGGTACGGCAGAGCAAGGTGATGCCAGCGATATCGGCGACATTTCGCGACGATGTGAGTGTTTTCTGAATGAAGCCGGAGAATACGACTGGACAAAACAGGCCGGACAGCAATATTTTCTGGAAAAAGCACAAAGCTATGGTTGCAATCAATTTGTGGCTTTTTCTAATTCACCGCTGACCATATTCACCCGAAACGGTAAAGGTTATTCCGATGGTGATGGAAACAGCAACCTGAGGAGCGACAAATACGAAGCATTTTCTGAATACTTGGCCACTGTGCTGGATCATTTTGCGCAAAAAGGCTTGCCATTCTCGTATATCAGTCCGTTGAATGAACCTCAGTACGATTGGAAAGGGCCTGATCCCGGTCAGGAAGGTTCGCCTTGGCAAAACAGCGAGATCAAGAAGTTGGCGGTGGAGTTGGATAAATCCATAGCCAAACGAAATATGAATACGAAGATTTTACTATCGGAAGCCGGCAGTTGGGAATATCTGACAAAAGACAAAGGACGCGCTTCCAATCAATTATATGATTTTTTTGATAAACGTTCCGCAGACTATATCGGCGATTTGACTTCTCTTGCCAATGTGATTGGGGCGCACAGTTATTGGACGCATTGGGACAATGAAACCCTTAAGAACACGCGTTATGATGCTAAAACAGAATCCCGTAAATATGGTCTGGGCGTTTTTCAGACCGAATGGAGCATGCTGAGCGGTGCATCTGCAGACGCAGGTTTTGTGGAAAACATGGACGATGCTTCTTATATGGATATAGCTTTGTTTATGGCGAAGATCATATACAGTGATCTGACATTTGCCGATGCTTCTTCATGGTCATACTGGACGGCGATGGATGTTGAACGATGGAATCACAAAGACCGTTTTTTGCTTCTAGCCCTGGAACCTGGAGGCAATCCATACAATCCGGTCACAGTTTCGGGAAATGTATATGACCGATCCACATTGTGGGTGTTGGGAAATTACAGTTTTTTCGTCCGTCCTCAATATAAACGGATCAAACTGGATGGAGCTGATAATCTGAATGGTGTGTTGGGCACTGCATATCTTGCGCCCGATTCATCTCGGATTGTTGCCGTGTATGTGAATATGACATACGACAGCCAGAATATCCAGACAACATTCAACAATGCACCGAGAAATGTATTGACCAACAAGCGGTATCTGACCAATAATGCATACAATCTGAAAAAATATGGAAGTACCTCTTCAGACGTTTACCTTCCTGATAGGATATTAACCATTCCGGCACGTTCCGTAATGACTGTTGTCCATGACCTGGACACCTCTTCGTCGGGTATTGAAAAACGTCACACCGAAAATCAATACGAAGTGTATCCCAATCCGGTGAAAGACATCTTGTATATCCAGTCGGACAGATATTCATCGGGAGTGTGTTCTATTCTGGATCCGGCAGGACGCCTGATCTTGAAAAAACCAATCAGGTTTGACGAAACTGATTCGGCTGCAATCGGAATGGATAGCTATGCCAAAGGATTTTATATTGTAAACATAGAACAAAATGACGGTACAAAATATTCTACCAAAATAACAAAACAATGAGCGCAATGATCAGATTTAAGAATTTACGATATTCTATTCTACTATTGTTCTGTGCTGTATGCTGTATGACAGGATTTTCACAAGTTCGTCAGGATTCAGATTCAGCAGGTAGATGGACGGAACAGAAAGCAAATGAATGGTACAAAGGAAAAGATTGGCTGCGAGGATGTAATTTTCAACCCAGCACAGCAATAAATCAGTTAGAAATGTGGCAGGAGGAGACATTCGATCCTGAGACAATAGACCGGGAGTTGGGTTGGGCTGAAAATATTGGGATGAATTGTATGCGTGTATATCTGCATCATGCGGCATGGCAGGTAGACCGGAAAGGGTTTAAAAGCCGTATAGGAAAGTATCTCGACATCGCTCAGAAGCATAAAATATCTACTATATTCGTGTTTTTTGATGATTGCTGGAATGTCTCTTATGCTGTCGGAAAACAGCCGGAGCCGAAACCCGGTGTTCATAATTCGGGTTGGGTGCAGGATCCCGGCGATTTGATTTATGAGCAACCTCAGTTGGTGGACACATTGGAACTGTACGTGAAAGATATTCTCAAAACGTTCAAAAAAGATAAACGGATTGTTTTCTGGGATTTATATAACGAAGTAGGGAATCAAGGTCATGGCGAAAAAAGTTTTCCGTTGCTGCGCAAAGTTTTTCAATGGGGACGAAATGTGAATCCTTCCCAACCTTTGTCGTCGGGAGTCTGGAACAGTGGACTGAAAGAAATGAATGCTTTCATTCTGAGTCATTCCGACATTATCTCATATCACGACTATCGCGATTCGCTCTCTCATCAGGCAACGATAGATTCGTTGAAAGCGTACAACAGACCGATGATTTGCACCGAATATATGAACCGTCGGGACAAAAGCTATTTTCAGACCATCATGCCTATGCTCAAGAAAAACAATATCGGAGCCATTAATTGGGGTTGTGTAGCAGGAAAAACAAACACTATTTTTGCTTGGGACGAACCTGCTCCCGATGGCAAGGAGCCTAAAATCTGGTTTCACGATATTTTCAGAAAAGATGGAACTCCGTTCTCGCAAAGTGAAATAGATTGCATTATTAAACTGACGAAATAAATTTAATATATTAAGAAGAAGATATGAAACGATTTGTCCTAATAATCCCGTTTTTAATATTGTCGATATATCCGGGTTTCGGCAATGAAGCAGATACGGTGATCAGCCAGTTGAAACCATTCCGTTTGGCAGATGTCCGACTAACGGCAGGAATGTTCAATCACGCAATGGATCTGGATGAGGCTTGGCTCTTGTCGCTGGAGGCAGACAGGTTTTTAAGTGGTTTCCGTAGTGAATCGGGATTGACACCTAAGGCTCCCAAATATGGCGGATGGGAAAGTCAGGGTGTGGCAGGACAAACTTTCGGGCACTATCTCTCAGCCTTGTCCATGATGTATGCTGCTACGGGCAACGAAGAACTGAACGAAAGAATAAAATATAGCGTCAATGAACTCGACACTTGCCAGCAGGCCTTTGATTTGTATGGACTTGTTGCTGCTTTTCCTCGCGCAAAAGGTCTTTTCACGGAGATCACCAATGGAGACATCCGTACCGAAGGTTTTGATTTGAACGGTGGTTGGGTTCCTCTCTACTCAATGCATAAACTATTTGCCGGCTTGATAGATGTTTATCACTACACCGGTAACGAACAGGCATATAAAGTTCTGCTTAATCTGAGCGAGGGTTTGAATCACATGTTATCGGGTTTGACAGACGATCAGATACAAAAAATACTGATCTGTGAACATGGCGGAATCAACGAGTCCGTGGCTGAAGTGTATGCGCTGACGGGTGATGTGAAATATAGGATATTGGCTCGGAGACTCAATCATAAGGCGGTACTCGATCCATTGTCTCGCGGTAAGGATGAGCTGGCAGGAAAACATGCTAATACACAAATACCAAAAGTGGTGGGTGTGATCCGTCAGTTTGAACTCACGGGCGATTCAATATTGTTCCGAACAGCCGATTTTTTCTGGAATACGGTTGTGCACAACCATTCGTATGTGATTGGTGGAAACAGTGAAGCCGAGCATTTTGGAGTTCCCGGCAGAACGTATGACCGCATCACGGACAAAACATGCGAAACTTGTAATACATATAATATGCTCAAACTCACGAAGCACCTTTTTGAACTGAATCCATCGGTTGAAAAGGCCGACTATTATGAGAGAGCACTATACAATCAGATATTGGCATCCCAGAATCCGCACGACGGCATGGTTTGTTATATGTCGCCCCTGTCGGCAGGTTCGAGGAGAGGCTATTCAACACCTTTTGAGTCTTTCTGGTGCTGTGTGGGCACAGGTTTGGAAAATCATTCGCGCTATGGTGAGTTCATTTATCATTCGGATGCGAAAGACAACCTGTATGTCAACCTTTTTATACCGTCTGTGCTGACATGGAAAAAACGGAAC
>JBKECE010000019.1:0-17746 GCA_047974325.1 Dysgonomonas sp.
ATCAATGACACTACAGGCAACAAAGGGATAGTATATCCGTAAAACTCGTTTAGATACCACACCACGATTAATTGCATCATGTCTACTATTGTAAGAGCGAAAAGAGGCAGGTAGTATCGTCCTAGTTTATCCACTGTCTTACGAAAACCGTAAGAGCTTCTTAGTTCGCCTCTTTTCTTTGCTTTCCGGCATCCTGCTACCAGATCAACCAAAACAGCCATCAGCACGAGCAGATATTCTGATAATAATACCACACACACGACAAATAAGTGTTGAAAGTTGAGTTCTATTTCCATTTTTTAATTTAAAATATAAGCTAGGTAATAAATAACTGCTTTTATGATATACATCATAAACAGAATCTACTTTAATATTATGCTTCAAACATTAAGAGATTATACAATAATAAAAACGAAATACATTATCATATTTTTTAAAAAAAATAATAATATAATACAAAAAAATGAATATTTTTTTTGTATTATTGTCTAATATTAATATTGTATCACTTAATTTATTTTTTATTATGAAAAAGCGAATCTTATTTTTTTCATTATTTTTTTCATTCACTTCAATCCAGATGTTTGCTCAGTTAAAGGTTGGCATAAATGGAGAAGTAATTATAGGAAAACCTGCCACTTACGGCTTAAACGGAGTTCCCCCATATGACAATGATGGTTCAATAAATCAAATATATGGGCCGTATGGTAATTATGGAGCTGGGGGAAGATTGTCATTCGGTGATTTTCTATTAAATTACCCTGTCCATAATGTTATGATTGGAGAATATACAAACGATGATACTGACCAGCTTTGGTTACATGGCAAAAAAGGTATATATATAACTAAAAATAACCCTCATAATGCTCAATATGACATTGTAGCATATTATGACCTAAGCCAAGGAAACTATTTTCAGTTTAATTGTGATGTAAAAAGTACGGGTATTTTTGTTGCTTCTGACAGTTCCTTTAAAGAAAATATAACACCAGTCAAGAACACTCTATCAAACTTAAAAAAGATTAATGCTGTAAGTTATAAATTGAAACTTGGGAGAACGGAGGATGCGGAAATAAATAATATAAATACTTCGTTAATTTATTCAGAGAAAGAGAAAAAACAAATAGAGCTGCAGCGGAAATATAATGAGAAAATTGAGACCGCTCCTAAAAGGTTTGGGGTTGTCGCGCAAGAAGTCGAAAAAGTATATCCTCAATTAGTATCCAAGGATGATTCAACCGGTTATTTATATGTCGATTATATAGGCCTAATTCCTCTAACAATCGAAGCTATAAGCGAATTAGATAGTGCTATAAGTCAAAAAGATGCAGAAATTCAAGAATTAAAAGACTATGTTACAGGTCTGGAAGAAAAGATAAATAATTTAACAAACCTAGTAACAGGAAATACTTCTATTATAGAAAGCAGAGATATAAATAATGTTGCAAAAGTATTTGAAAATACCCCTAATCCTTTTAAAGAAAATACCATGATACGTTATACTTTGCCAGAGTCTGTGAAAAAAGCTTACTTGTATATTTATGATTTACAAGGTAAACAACTTAAAAGTATATCAATATCCGAGAGAGGTAATAGTTCTATCATAATATATGGTTCGGAACTATCAGCTGGGACGTATATATATACTCTAATAGCCGATCAAAAAGAGGTCGGTACACACAAAATGATATTAACCCAATAATAGAAAATTATGTTTAGAAAATATATCGTATTATTTATATACTTATTTTCGGCGTACTCTCTGTTTTCACAAATAAAATACACTGAGAATTTTGAAAAGAACAAATTGATTGTTAATGTAACTTCAAGTGAAAATGGGGTGGATTATGACAATATTGTATATGATGGTTTGGAAAATTTCGGAAATGTGGGTTATCCCGAATTACCAGCAAAATATATAAAATTATCTGTTCCTGCAGATGCTGATAGTTTTGAAATTATCGAAAAAAATATTGAAAAGGAAGATATTTCAATAAGCAATTTGATATATCCTGTTCAACACCCAACTCCAACTTCTATAGATTATCCACAGACAATCGAATTTACGGAACCATGTGCAGAAGTTTATGAGTCTATGGATACCTATCCTAAGAGAACAGTATACGTAATCGGAAGAGGTTTTCTGGATGGTGACAAACAAATAATTACTGTGGCAATTTATCCGGTAAGATACCAACCAGCAAACGGTAAAATTGAGTTTGTAAAAAATATATCTTTTGAAGTGAATTATTCAACATCCGTAATCCAGAGTTCAGATAATAGTCTGACTATCTTATCCCGGAAAAATATATCCGATAAAAATATATCTAGTTCAATAAAACAAATTGTAGTAAATAAAGAAGATGTTGACAAAAATATTGAAAACACTTCTTCTGTACAGTATGTATATTCTAATCAGAGTATTTCTCTACCTTTTTATGAATATTGTGTGATCACAACAAGAGAAGTAGCTCCTGCTTTTGAACGCCTAACCTCATGGAAAAAGATGAAAGGAATAGATGCTGGTATAATCTGTTTGGAAGATATTCTTTCCGATCCAAACATCACAGGGGATCGAATTTCCAGACTATATGATGATGCTGGAAAAATTAGAGATTATTTGACATATGCATATTTAGCTGGTACAAAATACATTTTATTCGGAGGAAATGACCAACTTTTGCCTATACGTTATGGCACTGGATATGAGAACAGTTGGGCAAATGGTGTATATAAAATTCCAGCGGATCTATATTTCTCAGATTTAAATAGCAATTGGAATAAAGATCGCGATCAATATCTGGGAGAACCTAGTGACTCTTTAGATTGTTATCCGGAACTGTATGTTGGTAGAATATTGTGTAATAATAAAGAAGAAGCAGATTTTTATATTACAAAACTATTGAAATACGAACAAAATCCTGGTAATGGTAATTTTTCATATCTAAAAAAGGCATTTTATACACAAAGCGATCAATTACAAAAGTACTCGCAGGCTCAATCTGTTTCAAATAAATTCATCAACATATTTGACTACGAAACAATATATGAGGAAGCCCCAGGTTATTACGATACAAATCCTACATTTCCTTCCGGGCAAGATGTTATTAATGAGATCAATAATAGGTATGGATTTATAGGATGGTTTAATCACGCTTCTCCGGAGGGAAATTCGGTTTCAGCTGCTTATTTTAATTCAGCTCCACGTCACATTGTCAAATCATACAATGATTTTAATCCTACATGGGCTGTAACTGAGGTGAATAATGGATTGGATAATATAACGAATGAAGACTATCCGGCAATATCGTATTCTATTGGTTGCAACCACACACCATTTGATAAATGGAATCCCAATAACTTAGTTCCTCACGTAACTCATAATTTCGGAGAATCCTTTACTAGTAGAGGATTATATGGAGGTCCTGCATTCTTAGGTAATACAAGGGATGGCTTGACTGATACCTATTATAAATTAATGCAAGAATTTGCTCAATGCATTAGCAATGGATATCATAGAATTGGTGTAGCAGAAGCTCTTTCTAAAGCTTATATTATATCATCGGATAAACATTGGCTATCTCTAGTAAATAATTTAGTTGGTTGCCCTGAGTTTGAAATGTGGACAGAAATACCAGCTCGTTTCACACCAAATGATTCAGTTAGTGAATATACTTCAAATGTTCTTGTTGATATTAGAGAGGAGGATGCGACTGTTACAATAAACGGTATATTTAGTGGAAATGATTATTTAGAACAAAAAATAGGTTCATGTAGCTTCACCAATGTTCCGCAAAATTATACAATAATGTTGCATAAAAACGATAGCTCTGCCGTTTACATACCATATATATTTCCAATATATGCTCAAAATGAAAATGTTATAGGATCCCACTACATTCACGGAAGTGATATTTATTTAGGAAAACAAGTACTCCCTTCAAAAACAACAGGAGACCTGATTATTGAATCCGGATCTAAAGTTATTATTGAAGCATCTGGAGTAGTAATCTTGGATAGAGGTTTTGAGGTTGAAGCTGGAGGAGAGTTCTATATAAGAAAATAATAGTGTTATCTATAATATATTTTTTATTCACTTAATAATGTATACCACAATAACCCCTAAGGCTATAGGAAAAGGACAAATTTATTTTGTGGGTAAATTTTGAATAATAGAAAAATCGCATAATTCAAATTAATAATAGATTGTTTATAAAAAGCCTACCATCTAAATGATAGGCTTTTTTTGTTTTTCAATCTTTTTTATAGCTTTGCATCAACCAGAATTACACAGAATTACAGACCTATGAAAAAGCTGCTAACCCCATATTACTATCTATCCTTTTAGTCTCTTGCTCCAAAGATGATGAAAAAACAGAAGATTATACGAGCTTTGTTGTAATAAACTTTACTTTCACGTACCCTTTCCATCAAAAAAGGTTTGCGGAATGAGAAGGGTTCGAACCTTCGACCATCACGTTAACAGCGTGCCGCTCTACCTGCTGAACTATCAACCCATTTGATATAATATATAAACAGAAATAAATTTTACTTACTTTGAAGTAAAATATTGAACTATGGAGTCACTAAACGAATACGAAGAATTAATCTGCGAAGAGATAAAGAAATTGGTTGCTATTTTTCTAAAAGATGCAGGAGAGTTTTATCCTTTTGCAATGGGAACAGATCATTCTAAACAGATATACTCGATAACTGCTTCTAATGGTGAAGAATTTCCAGCTTCTCAAACTTTGATTGATATATTAGAAAATAATATTCCTTTAAATATTATTGAAGGTAAATATCTTTTAGGAGGAATATGTCTCGATATTTTTAAGTATGAAGATATCAAGGATACTCAAATAAAAAAAGATGCTATTGAAATACGATTTATAGGGGAGAATTATCGTAATAAAGTGCATTACTTCTATGAAGTAAAATCGAATGGTAGTATTACTTTTATTAAACTGAAATAAAAAATCCGAACAGAATTGCTCGGATCGAAATTAATTCGCTTGTTTGTAATTACAGATCCTCTCCATTTGCCATATTATATCCATCGTCATAATACATTGTAATGTAATATTTTCCATAATTGTCATTAATCATAAACCAAACAGATCTCTTTAAATATTTTTCTACCATATAGGATAATGCTGTCATTAACATCCTGTTTTTCAAATCCTCTGTTGGATTAGATATTTCATCCTCAGTATATTTTGATAAGATAGCAAGCTGTATCTCTTTTTGGATAGCTACAGTATCGACGACTGTTGGTAATTGTATATAATCACTCATATCGTTTATTATTGACAGTCATTTCATAAGATATATTCTCATCCTCTGATAATGTATAGTCTGGTGATAAAAATAATTCAGATAAATACTTCTCATTATTCTGAAATTGCCGGCAAAGTGTATTAAATCTTATTTTGATATCAGCTTCATTTATGTGAACCACATCTCGAACCATAATTCGGCATACTTTATCTCCATTTGTCACAATATATATATATATATATATATATTAACATCTATCCCATTGAATTCACCGACTAAAATATCTTTATCAATAGAACTGCTTGTAAATCCTTTTGCTTTTAATTTTTGTATCATCGCAGATTTACTTCCATCAACCGGTATACCAAGGAATTTAGTTACATCTTTTGGGGCAAGCAAGGTTGCAGAGAAGATAATCAGTATTGGTATCTATCGGACATTCTTCGGATTGCCAGACAGAGGTAGTTGTTAATACCATCAATATATATGAAGGTGAAAAAGATCGAGTATATTTACCATTTGAAAGCAAAAATGTTTTTCCATTTAAATTCTCTTTTGCTTCGTTTAAAGAGAAAGGACAAGAATTGTATACATAAAGAATTTTTATTACAATATTCCTTATATAGCTACAATATTTGACATACAAAGTATTGTTGTTAATATTGATTCTCGAAAATTCATACTTGATATATCTCGAAATAATGTAGATTATAAAACAAGGGATCGGATAAATTATATTATAGGGAAAGCTATCCATAAAGGAGCATTAGAAAAACTCAACTTACGTCATGATGAAAGAGATACTCTTACAAAATTCATTGAAAATTATTACTCCACAAAAGATGAACTTGAAAAATAATGTAAACCTATGACCCAAGAAAATTACATGACCTATTATAAATGAAGCCACCCCAGAGGCCTATTTTTCCCCTACCCTTGAGGAAAAACAATTTTCATTAGTTGTTTTACAAATATATTAGTAAAGAAATATATATAAAAAAACACTTCTTTGGGGAAATAGTGGGGAATGAAAAAGAAAAAAAAGACTAATAATCAAATGATTAAAAGTCTTCTTCGTCGGGATACCAGGATTCGAACCTGGGACCCCCTGCTCCCAAAGCAGGTGCGCTAACCGGACTGCGCTACATCCCGAATGCAATTTTCAAACGCGATGCAAAGGTAATATATATTTTTTATCATCAAAATTATTTTCTTATTTTTTTGATTATAATACCATCTAGAGGAATAAAATCAGTATTTTTGCGTCATTAAAAAATTATTCTGATAAATATCATCTAAATATTATGTATAGAGATCATACTTGCGGAGAACTAACTCTTTCAGATGTAAATAAAAAAGTAACCCTTACGGGTTGGGTGCAAAAATCGCGTAAACTTGGTGGAGGAATCACGTTTATAGATTTACGGGATCGTTATGGGATCACTCAATTAGCTTTTTACAAAGAAACAAATGCTGCCCTATATGATGAAGCTAATAAGCTGGGACGAGAATATGTTCTACAGGTCATAGGCACAGTTCAAGAACGTTCAAACAAAAATGCTAATTTGCCAACCGGTGACATTGAAATATTAGTAACAGAACTAATCATTCTAAATAAATCAGAAGTGCCTACTTTTAACATTGAAGATGAAACCGATGGTGGGGATGACATAAGAATGAAATATCGTTATCTTGATCTGCGACGCAATACAGTCAGGGCAAATCTTGAACTTCGACATAAAATAACTTTTGAGACCAGAAGCTATCTGGACAAGAGATCATTTTTGGAAGTGGAAACACCAGTCCTCATTGGTTCTACACCGGAAGGCGCACGCGATTTTGTAGTTCCGTCACGTATGAACCCAGGGGAGTTTTACGCATTGCCGCAATCGCCTCAGCTATTCAAACAATTACTTATGGTATCGGGATTCGATCGCTATTTCCAAATCGTAAAATGTTTTCGAGACGAAGATCTGAGAGCCGACCGTCAGCCCGAATTTACACAAATAGACTGTGAAATGTCTTTTGTTCAGCAAGAAGATGTATTGAATATATTTGAAGGTTTGGTAAAACACTTATTCAAGGTTGTAAAAGATCTTGATTTAGCCAATTTTCCTCGAATGACATATGCCGATGCCATGAAATATTATGGCTCTGACAAACCTGATACCCGTTTCGATATGAGGTTTATAGAACTAAAAGATTTAACTTTAGGCAAAGATTTTGTAGTTTTTGACAGTTCTGAATACGTTGGAGCAATATGTGCAAAAGGCGCTGCATCATACACCCGGAAGCAACTAGACGAACTAACCAACTTTGTTAAACGTCCACAGATTGGAGCGAAAGGTCTGGTATATGTAAGATATGAGGTGGACGGAACATTGAAATCTTCGGTCGACAAGTTCTACAATCAAGACGATCTAAAAAAATGGGCAGAACGATGTGAAGCACACCCCGGCGATCTCATCCTAATCATATGTGGTGAAACCGAAAAAGCCCAAAAACAACTTTGTGAATTACGACTTGAGGTAGGTGAGCAACTTGGTTTGAGAGATAAAAAACAATTCAGTTGTCTTTGGGTCATCGACTTTCCTTTATTGGAGAAGGATGAAGAACTTGGACGTTTCTTTGCCAAACACCATCCATTTACAAGTCCTAAAGAAGAGGATATTGCACTATTAGATTCCGATCCGGGAGCTGTTAGAGCAAATGCCTACGACATGGTTATAAATGGAGTTGAAGTAGGTGGCGGATCGATCCGCATACACAACGGGCAACTGCAACAAAAAATGTTTGAGGTGCTTGGGTTCACCCCGGAAAAAGCTCAAGCTCAATTTGGATTTCTCATCAATGCCTTCAAATATGGTGCTCCGCCTCATGCCGGATTAGCCTTCGGTCTGGACAGATTGGTTTCATTATTTGCAGGATTGGATTCCATCCGTGACTGTATTGCCTTCCCAAAAAACAATTCGGGTCGTGATGTGATGATCGATGCACCTTCTACAATAGATCAAGAACAACTCGATGAACTCAGCATCAAAATCGTTCTAAAAGAGTAAGAAATTTATCCATTAGATAAAACCCAGAAGGAGAGTAACGAAAATGTACGTTGCTCTTTTTCTATTGTTAAAAAAGAAATCTACAAAAGTTGACGAATGACTACTCTATTGTTAAAAAGACATCTCTCAGCTAGCGTATATTTTATTAACATGCTATTTATGAACACTTTAAATGCAAGACAAATTAATACACCAATGGTAAGATTCGAAAAAAATGTGTTTCCAATTTCCTGCCCTCCTATGGATTAGCAGGGCAAATATAGATCGTTAATCGTATAAAAATGTACTGTTCATCGATTTTTATTCGCACCTATCAAAACAGTGATTAACTTTGAAGAATAATAAATGCGTTATAAAGACTCATTGTGTAAAAAAAGTTAATTTAATAGATAAAAAGCATATATAATATCACTTATAATAAGCACACTTATTATCTTTGCAAAATCTTAAAATTAGACTTGAATTAATGGACATAAAAGATAATAATGTTGGGAACTGTCAGGACATAGGTTTTCTGATTTGGCAAATAACAAAATATTGGACAAGGGGCAAACACCGTTCGCTGGATGAATTTGGTTTGACCGGATCACAGATGGAAATGCTTGGTGCAATTCATCATCTTTCCAAAACGAACAATGAAGTAACTCAAATTTTATTGTCGCAGGAAACGCTCATAGATCCAATGACCACATCCACCATACTACGGAATATGGAAAAAAAAGGTCTCATAACAAGAACGGAGAGCAAGACGGACACCAGAGCACGCACTATCCAACTGACCGATGCAGGCAATGAATTATTGCACAAAGCATTGGGAAAAATAAAAAAATTACAGGTTAACCTTTTCGAAAGTGTGGACACATCTGCGCTGCGCGAACAGTTAATCATATTATTAGAAACAGTGAAAAAAATTTACAATTTAAATAATTAAATTAGAGGTATGAACAGTAAAAGATTAAGTGTAGGTTTATTTTCTGTGTTGTTACTTGCATCGTGCGGCAACAAACAGCAAAATACAGGAAAAGAAGATGCCCCTCAGGAGTATGCTACAACAACGGTTACAGCACAGAGTGCCGAGTTGGAAGCGGTATATCCCGTCACCATCAAAGGGCAGGAAGACATCGAAATCAAACCAAGGGTAGACGGCTTTATAAAAGCTATATTGGTTGATGAAGGTTCTAAAGTGAGAAAAGGCCAAGTGCTGTTTACAATAGATTCACCACAAACAGAACAAGCAGTGCTGACAGCACAAGCTGCCGTGAACAGTGCTAAGGCTGCTGTCAATACAGCAAAGATCAATGTGGACAGAATCAGACCTCTGGCACAAAAAAACATTGTGAGCAATGTGCAGCTGGAAACAGCTCAAAACTCATATGATACGGCTCTTGCCGGATTGGCGCAAGCCGAAGCCTCTTTGACAAATGCAAAAGCATCAAGAAGCTGGGCTAGTGTGACAAGTCCCATCGACGGCGTGGTTGGAACAATCGGATACCGCCAAGGAAGCCTTGCCACTTCATCTACGCTGCTGACCACAGTTGCCAACATCAGTAACGTCTATGCCTACTTTTCACTCAACGAAAAAGACATGATGTCTTTTCTGAAAGATATTCCCGGAAACTCACAAGCTGAAAAGATAAAAAACATACCTCCTGTCACCCTAACATTGGCTGACGGAAGTGTATATCCCGAAAAAGGAAAAATAGAAACAATATCGGGTGTAGTTAATTCAAATACAGGTTCTGCAAACTTCAGGGCGGTATTTGCCAATAAAGAAGGTGCATTGCGCAGTGGTACAAGCGGAAAAGTAAGTATCCCCAGAACTATGGACAACGTATTCATCATACCACAGAAATCAACATTCTCGCAACAAGACAAAGTGGTTCTTTACAAGGTGCAAGGCGATTCTGTGGTGCAAACCATAGTTAGTGTCTTATCATTGCCCAATGGACAAGATTATGCTGTGATCAACGGACTTTCGGCCGGAGACAAGATCGTGACAGACGGTGTAGCTACTCTGACCAACGGCAAAAAAATTATTGCCAAATAAAAAATATATTACCGGCAAATACAGATATTAAAAAAGAAATAAGATGTTAAAAACTTTCATAGAAAAGCCCGTACTATCGACCGTTATCTCGATCATAATTGTCGTATTAGGTATCATCGGGTTATCGACATTGCCTATTGAGCAATATCCGGATATTGCACCTCCGACTGTCCAGATACAGGCATATTACAGCGGAGCCAATGCCGACGTTGTGTTGAACAGCGTTGTGGTGCCAATCGAAGAACAAGTGAATGGTGTGGAAGGTATGACTTACATGACTTCTACAGCTTCCAACAGTGGTAGTGCAAACATTTCAGTATTCTTTAAAAAAGGAATAAATCCCGACATCGCAGCCGTAAATGTTCAGAATCTTGTTGCAAAGGCAGAACCTTTGTTGCCGGAAGAAGTGACAAAATCAGGAGTTACGGTGCGTAAGCAACAAAATAGTACCATCATGATGATCGCCATATCGTCGGACAATCCCAACTACAATGGCCGGTTCATCCAGAATTTTGCCAATATTAATATCTTGCCGCAGATAAAACGTGTGCAGGGTGTTGGTGATGCAACTGTTTATGGTGCTCAGGACTATTCAATGCGCGTCTGGTTCAAACCTGACGTAATGTCGACTTACAAAATATCACCAACCGAAGTTATAGCTGCACTATCAGATCAAAATATAGAAGCAGCACCAGGTGAACTGGGACAAAACAGCAATCAGGTATTTCAATACACACTGAAATATACAGGACGTCTGGCTACGATCGATGAATTCAAAAATATCATCATTCGTTCTCAAAACGGACAAATCCTGAAACTGCAAGACATAGCCGAAGTGGAACTAGGATCGCTCAATTATACTGTCCGCACTGACCTCAATGGAAAAGAATCCGTTATCATTGCCATCAGTCAGACAGCAGGATCCAATGCGCAGGAAGTGATTAAAAACGTGAAAGCGGAAATGACTAAAGCCTCCGAGTTGTATCCTCCTGGAATACATCACACATTTATGACCGATGCCAGCGAATTTTTGGATGCATCAATAGAAAAGGTGATTCATACCCTTATAGAAGCGTTCATTCTTGTGTTCATCGTCGTGTTCGTATTCCTTCAGGATTTCAGATCCACATTGATTCCCGCAATAGCGGTTCCGGTGGCAATTATAGGAACATTCTTCTTCTTGCAACTATTTGGATTCTCCATCAACTTGTTAACCCTGTTTGCCCTTGTGTTAGCCATCGGTATAGTCGTCGATGATGCGATAGTCGTCGTCGAGGCTGTCCATGCACAGCTAGACGCCGGAGAAAGAGACCCGAAGACGGCAACAATCACCGCTATGAAAGAAATTGCACCTGCTATCGTTTCCATTACGTTAGTCATGGCAGCCGTGTTTGTGCCTGTTAGTTTCATCGGGGGAACGAGTGGTGTATTCTATAAGCAATTTGGTTTGACTCTGGCCATCGCCATCATCATATCGGCAATCAACGCCCTGACTCTGAGTCCTGCTCTTTGTGCTTTGTTCCTGAAACCTCACAGCGAAGATCACGATGGGAAAATGGGCTTTCTGAAACGTTTGGGATATAACTTCAATATCGTTTTCAATGCCGCAACCCAAAAATATAAATCATCCCTCCACTTCTTAGGCAAGAAAGGCCATCGCTGGATCACTGTAGCGATCATAGCCGTCAGCACTTTGATCCTCGTGGGATTGATGAAGATGATCCCTACGGGCTTTGTTCCACAAGAAGATAGTGGTGGTGTGATCGCTATGGTTACTTTGCCTCCGGGTGCATCACTTGAACGTACCGATTCAATCGTGTCAGAGGTAGTTAAAAGAGCACATGAGATTGATGGTGTTGCTAATACTGCAAAAATCACCGGTATCAACTTCATGAGTGGTATGGCCAGTTCGTATGGTACAGTAATGATCAAAATGAAAAACTGGAACGAACGGAAGATCACGACAACCGAAGTTACCACTCTGATGAATGAAAAAACAAAAGACATAAAGAATGCAACATTCATGTTTGTCGGAATGCCAACCCTTCAAGGATTTGGAATGAGTGCTGGTGTTGAAGTGCAGCTTCAAGACCGTATGGGAGGCGACATATACAAATTCTATGATGTGTCTCAAGACTTCCTCAACAAGATGAAGCAACGCAAAGAGGTGATGATGGCTATGAATACTTTCAACCCCAACTTCCCTCAAAAACAAATAGAAGCGGATATTCCTAAAATAAAAGCTGCTGGACTCACGCTGACATCAGTGATGACAACGTTGCAAGCATATGTTGGTAGTATGTATGTTTCTAACTTCAACATCTATGGAAAGCAGTTTAGAGTTATGGTGCAAGCTGCCCCTGAATACAGGTCTAAGCTTGACGATTTGAGTGGAATATACGTTCAGACCGGATCAGGAGAAATGTCGCCTATCACCGAATTTATAACCATAAAAGATGTAACAGGACCTCAGTCTAGAACACGTTTCAATATGTATTCTTCCATGAGTTTGATACTGATACCGAACTATCCGGGTGGATACAGTTCCGGTGATGTATTGAATGCCGTGACAGAAGTGTCTAAAGAAACACTGCCAACCGGATACAGTTATGAATATTCGGGTATGACACGTGAAGAAGCATCGTCCGGCAACCAGACAATACTTATATTCGGACTTTGTCTTATCTTCATCTATTTACTTCTGGCAGCGCTGTATGAAAGTTACATATTGCCACTTGCGGTTATTTTCTCATTGCCTGTCGGGCTTTCCGGTGTGTTCATATTCATTTTCATCGGACTGATGACGGGATCGGGCATTGTGAATAACATCTATGTGCAGATATCACTCGTCATGCTGATCGGGCTTCTTGCCAAGAACGCCATCTTGATTGTTGAATATGCCATCCAGCGACGTCAGCAGGGAATGAGCATCGTGGAAGCCGCCGTAAACGGAGCCGTTGCCCGTCTGCGCCCTATCCTTATGACATCATTTGCTTTCATTGCCGGACTTACACCTTTGGCATTTGCTTCGGGTGCGGGAGCCATCGGTAACAGATCTATCGGTATGAGTGCCATCGGAGGTATGCTCATCGGTACAATGATCGGGGTATTGGTAATACCATCCTTGTATATAATATTCCAGTCAATTCAGGATAAATTCAGCAAATCGGGTATGGTAAATTCGAACGACGAATTGATTAATAGCAAAAAACAGTAAATAATTATGACAAAAAAACATATATATGGTGTTGTTCTATTGGGACTTGTAGTCTCAATGGGACTCCCATCCTGTCAGGTGACAAACCCGTATAAGACTCCTGAAATAAATACGGACAACCTCTACCGTGATTTGAACCCGACAGACACAACAACAATAGCTAGTGTGCCTTGGCGTGAATATTTCACAGATCCCTATCTTCAGGCTTTGATTGACGAAGGTTTGCAAAACAACTTCGACATGAAAATGGCATTGACCAGAATCAAACAGTCTGAGGCATCGCTTAGCATGGCTCGTGCCGCATATTTTCCAAGTGTTGCCATAGCAGGTAGTGCACAGCAATCACGTTATGCATCAGTCAAAGGCGGTGATGTGAAGGCTCTGGACGGTCATACAAACACATTTTCTTTGATGCTGGGTCTATCATGGGAATTAGATGTTTGGGGTAAGCTAAATCGCGAATCCAGAGCTTCTTATGCCCAATATCTGAATTCACAGGAAGCCAAAAATTTGATTCAGACAAATATTGTATCGGGCATCGCCACATATTACTATACACTGCTTTCGCTCGACGAACAGTTGCGTGTGAGTAAGGAAGCAATAGAATTGCTCAAAGAAACAGTGTCTACAATGGAGCAAATGAAAGATGCCGGACTATTGAATGGTGCATCAGTGGAGCAAACAAAAGCCTCATTATACAGCACGGAAGTGAATATTCCTGATTTGGAAATGTCTATCAGACAAATGGAAAATTCTTTGAGCCTTCTTGTTGGACGCAAAGGTGGAGCAATTACACGGACAACATTTGCAGAACAGGTTATTCCTGCCGAATTCAAATTCGGAGTGCCGATGCAAATGGTGGCCAACAGACCTGATGTGAGAAGTGCAGAACTGAGTTTCAGGTCGGCTTTTGAGCTTACCAATGCAGCTCAGGCAAGTTTTTATCCAACGATTTCATTGGGTTCAAGTTCTTCGCCTATTGCAATAGGCTACTCATCCAGTGATTTGTCAGGGTTCTTCAAGCCTCAAAACCTCATTGCCAATCTTGTCGGTGGACTAACTCAGCCAATCTTTGCAAAAAAACAATTGACAGCTAATCTGAAGATCAAGAAAGCTCAACAAGAAGAAGCTTTGCTTAACTTTGAGAAAACCGTTATAACTGCCGGGAATGAAGTTTCTGATATATTGTACACATATAATTCTTCTCTGAAAAAGAATAGCTTGCGCACACAGCAAGTCGGAGCTTTGAAGAATTCGGTAGAATATACACAACTTTTACTGAAAGCCGGAGAAGCAAACTATTTGGAGGTAATAACAGCAGAAAGTAATCTGCTCCAAGCACAATTGGGGCAAGTGAGCGACAAATTGCAACAACTGCAAGCCTCTGTCGATCTATATAAAGCTCTCGGTGGTGGTATAGAATAAAAACTCTCCACATACAACGTTCAAAAAAGTGCCCCACAAGGGCACTTTTTTGTTTTCTTTCGACCCAACAAATTTGACCAGATACAGCAAGATATATTCCTAAACATAAAAAAACTTAACGAAACTTTATCTTTTTTTCTTCAAAATAATATAACAGAGACCGTTTTATTTATTAGCTTTACAACTTCTCGCTTTTGTATTTACGTTTTTTTTATCACATTTAAACAAAACATAACATCATATAAATGTATATGAGGACTATAATATTCACTAAAATTTGAAGTAATATGAAAAAATCTACTCTACTAATTTTTTTATTATGCATGCTGGTCTCTTTAACGGCATGGTCGAGTGGTAAAGACCACAGGTTGTTATTAAAGAATAAAAAAGCCAATTCACACATCATTTATATTCCAAAGCAGGGAGTAAAAAAAACTGCTACAAATAAATTTAAGCTAAAAAAAGTAAGTTCTACTCTTATTAAAAAGAAAAGCCCTAAAAGGCTTTTCAAATCAGTCAATGCTGATGCTCAAGTGGTGTTGACAGAAGATTTCAGCAAATTCACATCTGGTTCGGAGGCTACACCTGATGCTACAGACTTAGCCGATGCTGACAATAACTATTTCATCGCAGATCAATATACATCAACACCCGGATGGGATGGTTTCGGTGTATTTCAGGCCGGAGGTGTTTGCTATTTAGGCATGGCCGATTACGACAATGGAGACGGAACTACAACTCAAGAAACCGGCTATATAGACACCCCAGTTCTCAGCCTTGCTGCAAACAGTACAATTAAGTTCAGAGCACGCTCTGCATCAGCAAGTGGAGATACCTTTGCTGTCCTTTGGGTTGATGCTGACGGCTACTATGATGGAGCAGACATTCAGTTAACATCCACATGGCAAGATTTTACGGTTGAATGTCCTGATGGAACTGATGCAACTTATTTTCAAATGTATTCATATGAAAGCCCTTGCTACATCGACGACATCGAGGTGAACCAAGTGAAAACAGGTATCAATGCTCCGGAAGCAACTTATCCGACCAATGTCACTACCAATGGATTCACCGCCAATTGGACATCAGTGGCAGATGCGACCTCTTATCTTCTAAGTGTATACAGCTACAGTGAGGAAACCTCTCCGATTGAAGAAACAACTGTTACAGAAGGTTTTGACGGCATCAACATTGCAGCCAACAGCAGTAACAAAAAAATAGACCTTAACAACCCAAACTATCCTCAGGGATGGACCATCGATGTGAGTACAAACGGAACTTCACGCCACATATACACATCGACAGGCAACTACCAATCAGCTCCATTGTCTTTGGCGTTCGACTACACTGGTGATTATATCATCACACCATTAACACCAGCTCCTATCTCGAGCTTGTCAATGTGGTTGAAAGCAAATGGTGGATACAGCTCCGCGATCAATGTTAAAACATTCGATGGCACATCATGGACTTTGGCCGGAACTATAGAACTTGATAGCGAAGACGCCACAACTGTTGATATCAGCGACATTTTGCCTGCAGGAACCGTACAAGTGCGTTTCGATTTTGTGAAAGATGCAGGCAACTTTGCCATTGACGACATCAGCTACACTTATGGTGGATCTATACAAAGCAAGAATTATCTGCTGAAAGACCATACCACCACTGATACAAGCTATGATGTGAGCAATACCCTAGCCGACGTTCAATATTATTATACAGTGAAAGCAACAGATGATGAGTTTGTATCTAAAGAGTCTAACGAAATGTTAGTCAAAGAATACCAAACATCGCTAGAAGCTCCGATCATGTTGCCAGCAACAAACATCACTAATAAGAGCTTTACTGCTAACTGGCAGGCTGTTGATGGTGCTAACTACTATGCATTCTATACATATCTGACGCATACAGCAGCTGTGGCTGAAAAATATGTGATTGCTTCCGAAGATTTCAGTAAATCTCTGGAAGGAACTTTTGATGATCCGATAGGAGATGACTTCGAATTATATCTGGATGAATACACTAACCGTCCTGATTGGTATGCTTTCTTGCCTTTGCTTGCCGAAGGAATGATCGGATTTGATAATTCATTAAGTGAGTACGGACTGCCCGGATACCTTCAATTACCATCTTACGAGTTCACACCCAATGGTGGAAAATTGACTTTAGAGTTAACTGTAGTAGGTGCTGTCGGTGACGAAATTACCGCTACAAATGCATATGCAAGTGGAGATTATGAATCATTAAGTGCTGTATTGACCTCCGCAACTCAGAATTTGGTCTTTGAATTCACCAATCCTACAGAAACCACAGGAAGCAGCACTATTTATATCGAAAGCAGTGGTGCAAAAGCCTTCATCTCAGATGCTAAACTCTCCAAAGATTTGGCTGCCGGCGAATCGGTTTCGCAACCATATTACTACACAGAACTTGAAAATACAAGTACAGATGTAACCATCAATGACAAAACGGCAGGTGATACTTATGCCTACACTGCAATGGCGATCTATATCCCCGACAACGAGGACGAGGATGTATTATTTTCTGATTTTGGCAGTTTGATGCAAGTAACACTATTGTCAGGCATAGAAGGGAACACTTTGTCGTCAGACAAAATATTTGTAGCAGACAATAACCTTCACGTGGTTTTAGAAAAAGCCGGATCAGTATATGTCTACAATGTTTCAGGTATATTATACAAAAAGATTGAAGCTCAGG
>JBKECE010000027.1:0-3341 GCA_047974325.1 Dysgonomonas sp.
CATATGATAATTAATCTGAGGATAATAAAGTTTCTATAGGTTCACTACATACTTCTGTGTTCAAGCTAATTATTCCATTTTTAATAATCGTACTGCCCTGCCCGATACAAAAATTATTTTATGAAGTTGATTATTATATCTAATAGATTACCACTGAAAGTAGTGGAAGAGGAAAATGAGTACAAGGTCGTTCCTAGCTCAGGTGGACTTTCAACCGGACTGAACTCATTAGAGACAAATATGGAAACACATTGGATCGGTTGGACTGGAATGTATCTTGATGATCTGTGTGAACAAGAAAAAATAGACAAACAACTGGCTGATCTAAACTTCCATTCGGTAAATCTTACCCCTTCACAAATAGAAAATTATTATGAAGGATACAGTAATAGTGTAATTTGGCCGCTTTCTCATTATTTTTTTAGCAATGTAAGGTACAATAATGACTACTGGTCTGTATATAAGGAGGTGAATGCTTTATTCTGTGAAAAAGCAATGCAAATAATAGAACCTAGTGATATTGTTTGGATTCAGGACTATCAATTGATGCTTTTACCTCGAATGATAAGAGACCGAATACCTGGAGTCAGTATTGGTTATTTCCATCATATACCATTTCCTTCTTATGAATTATTTAGGTGCTTGCCCGAAAGAAGTGATATTTTAAACGGTCTGTTAGGTGCCGATCTTGTTGCTTTCCATACGCATGGATATATGAGACATTTCATTAGTGCTGTTTACCGGGTACTGAAATTAGATTGTAACCTCGATGAAATTCATTTAGATGACAGAATCGTAGATGTGGATGCTTTTCCTATGGGAATAAACTATGATATGTATCACAATGCTTTACTAAATCCGGATATAAAGAAGCAAGCTGATAAACTACGAGGTGAGTTTGGTGACAGCAAGCTTATAGTATCTGTAGATAGGCTCGACTATAGTAAAGGTATTCTTATGCGTTTAAGGTGTTTTGAAGACTTTCTGGCGAACCAACCCCAATACAGAGGAAAGGTTAGCCTCATTATGATTGTCGCTCCATCAAGAGACAATGTTGATATTTATGCAAAACTGAAAGAAGATATAGACCAGAAGGTGGGAGCTATCAATGGTAAGTATGCGACAGCAGGATGGCAACCAATCAATTATTTTTATAGGTCATTCGTCTTCGAAGAGATCGCCGCTTTATATCATATATCGGATATCTGTTTAGTTAACCCTTTTAGGGATGGTATGAATCTTGGTGCAAAAGAGTATATTGAAACAAAACGAGATGGGAAAGGAGTGCTCATTTTAAGTTAAATGGCCGGAGCATCTATTGAGCTATCTGATGCACTGATAGTGAATCCAACTAATATAAAAGAAATAGAAAATGCTCTTCTTCAAGCACTGGAAATGCCAGAAGAGGAACAAAAAGCAACTATCTCAAATATTCAAGAGATTATTTCTTCTCAACATGTTGGACAATGGGCCAAAGATTTTATAGATGAATTGGTCTTAGTAAAAAAGAAAAATAAAGAATTACAAAAGAAAATAATTGTACAAAAAAACTTCAATGAAATAAAAGATGCATATCAAAAAGCAGAAAAACGTCTGATTATTTTAGACTATGATGGCACATTGGTTTCGTTTCACCGCAATCCGATGAAAGCATCACCAACGATTGACGTTCTTGATCTTTTAGAAAAAATGTGTGCCGATAGCCATAATAGAATGATAATAAGTAGTGGTAGGGATAAACAGACACTTGAAGATTGGTTAGGACATTTACCTTTGGATATGGCTGCCGAACATGGTATGTTTTATAAAGAACATGGTATATGGAAAAGTAAAGTGCAGAAAATTGAATGGGATCAAGAGATAATAGACATAATTAAACATACAGTTAAAAAGACTCCACGTTCGAAACTGGAAATAAAAGAGACAGCCTTGGTCTTTCATTACAGGGATGTTGATGTCTGGCTAGCAGACCTACGTGTAACACAACTAATAAATGCCTTGATAAATCCAACGTCGAGACAGAACTTGCAGATAATGAAAGGAAATAAAATTGTAGAAGTTAAGTCTGGTGAATTTAATAAAGGTTCAGAAGCTTTAAGGTTAATGAGTCAAAGTGAATACGATTTTGTAATGGCTATAGGAGATGATACAACTGATGAAGAAATGTTTATGGCATTGCCGGATACGGCGATTACTATAAAAGTAGGAGACCCCTCAAATGCAGCGCGGTATAATATTCCAAAACAAGCTTTAAACATTGATTTTTTGAAAAAACTAATAAAATAATTTGATTGCTTATGGATAATCTAGATTACGGTGTAGTTGGAAATTGTAAAACGGCTGCTTTAATATCAAAAGAGGGAAGCATCGATTGGCTTTGTTTTCCGGTATTCGATTCTCCATCTGTATTTTCTAAATTGTTAGATAATGATAAAGGTGGAAGTTTTTCTTTCATTGTTTCTGATGGCTATCGTATTACACAAAATTACTTTAAAGAAACAAATATACTTGGTACTCGCTTTGCTTCTGATGAGGGTGTATTTGAAGTACTTGATTTTATGCCAAGATATAAGACTCGTGAAGACGAGTATTATATACCTTCCGAGATCTATCGTTATGTAAGGCTTATTGAAGGTAAACCGCGTTTCAGGATAAATTATACTCCTGTAATGAATTACGCTAGAGATTCAGTCATACATAAAAAGTTTACCGACTTTATAAGAACATTTTCTTTAGGGGATAGGACTGATAACATCTATTTATATTCAAGTATTGACTTTGATTCCATATTAAATCAAGAAGAAATTATTCTGGAGCAGGATCAGTACATGCTATTGTCGTATAGTCAGAAATTAGCAAATATAGATATCAACCGTGCTTATCTAGAATATCAGCGTACAAAAATTTACTGGTTGAACTGGAATAACCGTTCCCGAAAATTTGTAGAATATAATGACTATATCTGTCGCAGCTTGTTGGCTCTTAAATTGATGTGTTATGAGTCATCCGGAGCTATTATGGCAGCTCTGACTACCAGTATTCCGGAGACAATAGGTGAAGTCCGCAACTGGGATTATCGATTTTGTTGGATTCGTGATGCATCTATGTCTATAGAAACGCTCATAGAGCTTGGACATCATTCGACAGCGAAACGGTTTATGTCCTTTGTAAAGGATATATTGAAATCTAAATCAGATTCTTTACAAATTATGTATGGAATAGATGGTAGTCGTACGTTAAAAGAAGAGATATTACCTCATTTGGCAGGATATGAAAATTCCCAACCGGTAAGAATCGGTAATGCCGCATATTTCCAAAAACAAAATGACACTTTCGGCTAT
>JBKECE010000131.1:0-17292 GCA_047974325.1 Dysgonomonas sp.
TAATTTATGTGTATTAGTTTGCAATATATTTCTTACGGAAGTAATTTATTTGCCGGGATATCCTCAAATGTGCGTCTTCAGCACATCTACTTTTTCCACAGTAAAGCGTAAAAATTCGGGGCAGCACACTCTAACTTTAGAATCATCGATGTTTCCATAGACTGCTCGGAGCGGTTTGAACTGTTCCATTTTTTCAAGTAATTCCACAGATCCTATATCTCCGGCATGCCAAATTTCATCGCAATCCGAAAAATATTCAATGTACTTTTCATCCCAATAATTGTGCGTATCTGATAATAAACCAATTTTTTTCATCCTTTTCAAAAATATTTTCTCTGGAAACAAATTTACTGACAATTCCTGTAAATGCCATTTTGCGAGAGCTAAATATATCCTGTACTGATGCCAAATTGTAAAATAAATTGACTATCATTGCTAAAATAAGTGAATGGAAATATTTAACGAAATGTTTTGACAGCATAGCAGCGTTAGTTATTTTATATACGAATACAACAAAGGATCTGAGACCTTAAAAGACCCCTATGGCAAAAAATGGAAAAAAAACTCGAAAGGGTATTCTCATTATTGTCGCAATCCTCATTCTTGGAGGATTTGCCCTTAACTGGTATTTGACTCATCGGCTCGAATCATTCCTGCGGGAAAGGTTATCCGCTATGGTTGCTGATGCGACTGATGGTTTTTACAAATTTTCGTTCCACAAACTTTCTGTCGGATTATTTACCGGAGAACTCACGATTGAAGGGCTAGAATTACTACCCGATTCCGCAACATTCTCTTCATGGCAGAAAAACGACAGTCTACCCTCAACTTACTATCACGCCAACATAGAATCCATCCATTTTGAAGGAATTAACCTCACGTGGCGACACAATTACAAGAATCTAGATTTTAGTCTCTTGAAAATAAAAAAACCGACCATCGAAATATTTGCCCCATACAATACGTCTCGTTTCAGAAAAAAAGATGAAGTCAAGAAATTGAAAACACTTCACGAAATGATTTCGCCTTATATAAATGTTTTACGCATCAAGACGATTGATCTGGAACATTCCTCAGTATCCTATACCATAGAAGATCCGGCATCACCAAACTTATATACACTCAAAAACGCAAATTTCAAGGCTTATTATTTTATTCTTGATTCCAATTCTCACAATTCAGGAAAATTACTCTATTGTAATAATTTTGAATTTTCGGCCGACGAACCTCAAACTTTAATGTCGAATAACGTATTCACTTTGAAATCAGAAAAAATAAGATTGAGCACACAAGACTCACTCATCGAAGTTGGAAAAACAATCCTTGCCCCACAAAAAGACAAAAAAACAAATGGTAAGCTCCAGTCAGACAGCTATGTGGATGCACAATTGAACAAAATAGAGATCAAGGGCATCAATTTCACTCGAAAAGAAGCAAAGAGTTATTTTGATGCTCAATCTTTCAGCATAGAACATCCTGTCATAGAATATTCCAGTCAAAAGAAGAATAGCATGCCAAGAGTCGGTAATACTCTAAAAGTAAATCCTGACAGCATCTGGACGCTCTATTCAATGATCTCTCCTATATTGGATAGAGTATCTATAGACACAATCAATGTGAAAACCGCCAAAATGAAATATACCTCTTCTTCTCAAAAAGGAGATGATGTGTATGCATTAGACAATTTCAACTTTGAGGCTTATGGATTTTCTGTAGATTCTCTGTCCGACAATCAACACTTGTTTCTCTATTCAAAAGATTTTGCTATCAGTGCAATCAATATTCAAGGGCACGTTGCGAGTCAAAATCACATTTTTGATATTGGACATATATCTTTGAATACGAGAGCCGGATTGTTAAACATTGAAAATATCAGGCTGAACCCCATAGCTAAAAAAACATCGTCCGACTACATAAAAGGAAACATTGCATCGATCAATCTTAATGGCATGACTTATAATCAAGGAGTTCAGGCAAAACTATTGACTATTAATCAGCCTCAAATCGAATATTACAAAGGAAATGGCAGTAGTAACCATGCATTAAAAAAAACGAGTTCTAAAAGTCTCGACATAGCGTCAATATATCCGTTGTTCAATCATTTTTCCATAACCGACATCGCGGTGAAAAATGCAAACTTGTCATTTCTAGACCAATCAACCAAAGACAGATGCACTCTCACTAATGCGAATCTCAATATTTCAAGTTTCTCTATTAATGAGAAAACATTAAAAGAATCCCGTTATTTCTTCGCATACAAAGACTTTAGTTGCGATTTTAAGAATCTCAACGCTTATCTGTTTCATCAGACATATCATCTGACCATTGAGAATGGTTCAATCAATACATACGATACAAATATACGATTCGAGAACATAAACCTATCGTCCATAGAGAAATTGTCCGAATCCGGGCATAAATCGGACTCTATTTATGCGTATTCGCCATCAATCAACATTGAATATTCGGATATAGATTCCTTTTTGTTCGGACAAAACAGTTTGATTATAAAAAAGCTAGATATTGATTCACCCAATCTGAGATTTATCAAAGCCAAAACAAACGGACAACAACTACACAAAGCTGATAGCCAGAAATTCACACCATCCATATCCATCGGATCGCTGAATATATCTAGCCCAAGTCTTGAATATATTGATTTGGATTCAAATGACAGCCTAACGGTAACGCTGTCTGCATTTCAGGTAAAATCTGTTTCAGGCAATACATTCCAAGAATTTTCAGTTAAAGATGCCGCTCTATCCAACCTGAAATTCCATCTGAAAGATAAGAATGAATACAATGTCATAACATCACAACTCAACATCTCAGATTTGAATATAGACAAGAAAACATTGAATATCGGCTGTTTCAACCTCTTTAAGCCGGAAATAAAACTGGATTTAGTAGCGAATAATAAAATCGGAATTCCACAACCCGATTCAGACACACAACAATCCAAAAATTTATACACTACATTGGGCAAAATCAAACAAAAGATATCGATAGACAGCCTTAATATTAACGATGCAAACGTGAATTACAGACTTCACGACGATCATAAAGACAAAGAACAGAAAATCAACAATATCAACTTTAAACTTTCAGGTTTGAATCTGGATTCGGAAAAAGAAACCTTTGCTCTGAATGACATAATCTTTAACACCAAAGAATTAGAAATTCCGAGCCGCAATGAATTCTATACATACAAAATAGGTTATATCGATCTGAATAAGAAAAATACAACACTGCAATTCAACGACATCCGGATGGTCGCAAATTATTCTAAAATGGAGTTTGCATACCAACATCCTCAACACAAAGACTGGTTCGATGTTTCGGTTGGCGAAGTCATGCTATCCGGCATAGAATTTCCTGTTCTCTTTTCAAATAAAACTTTAAATGCAACACATCTGGCAATTCATGATTTTACTCTCCAAAACTTCAAGAATCAAAAAATTGATATCCAGCATAATATCATGCCGATGATCTACGAAAATTTACAGACATTGCCATTCAAGCTGAATATTGACAGTGCAGATGTCTACAATACGAATATCATCTATGAGGAACTGAGCAAAAACGGAACCATTCCCGGCAAAATATTTTTCACAGATATGAATGGACATATTTCAGGTTTGACAAACATAGAAACAAAAGACAACCGATTTATCACACTCAATGCCGATGGAAAACTCATGGGTACAGGCAATTTCACTGCCACATGGCAAATACCGATAAATCGAAGCCACGACCAATTCTTATTAAAAGCGAATTTGTACGATTTTGACCTGAAAGAGTTAAACCAATTGATCAAGCCAATGGCTCCGGCCGAAATAACAAGTGGAAAGCTCAAGGACGTTACTTTCAGCATTGACGCATCAAGCCTTGGAGCATCAGTAGATATGCGATTTTTGTATAATGACCTGAAGTTTGTCATTCTCCGTGATGCTGAAAATGGAACCACATATAAGCTAGCTTCACAACTTGCAAACAGGATCATCAAAAAAAATAATCCCAACAAGACCAAATCAAGACCAAGAACGGTGCAAATGGATGTAGAACGTGATCCTTATCACTCTACGTTCAACTATTTTTGGCAAATATTGCAACCACCATTAGTAGAATCAGTCGGAATATCTGAGAAAAAACAGAACTTCTTGAAGAAAACAAGCACGTTTATCAACAACATAAAAAATATTTTTCGACCAAAAGGTAAAGAGATGGATGGCAAAAATAAATAATTTTTTATTTCACTGATACAACCGGCCTTGCCATGTTTCTCGTTCAGCAAAGCGCTTTAGTATTTTTGCGGTGAATTCAAAGTTCTTCAATCCCCAATCAGGAGCTATCAGCAACTGTTTTGGCGATTGAGAAACAAAACGTTCTATAATAAATCCTGGATTCAGGCGTTCGGCGAAATCAATACACAAATCAATATATTCATCTACATCGAACAGTTTGAACAAGGCGGGATCTTCTCTGTATTGCCTTGCCATCACAGTGCCTTTGATCAACTGTAGTTGATGCAACTTGAGTGTTGTTAGTGGCAAAGACGACAAAATGACGGCATGATTTAACATTTCGGCACGTGATTCGTTCGGCAAACCTAAAATCATATGCGCACCCGTATAAATGCCTTTTGCTGCTGTCCGTTCTATAGCGTCTACACTTTCGGCATACGAATGTCCTCTGTTTATAAAACAAAGTGTGCTGTCAGAAGTCGATTCTATTCCATATTCAAGCATCACAAACGTTTTTTTACTCAATTGTGAGAAATAATCAAGTAAATCATCAGGCATACAATCAGGCCGTGTTCCCACTATTATTCCAACAACATCCGAATAAGACAAGGCTTCTTCATATTTAGCAATCAGGGTAGATATATCTTCATAAGTATTTGTATAAGATTGAAAATATGCCAGATATTTCATGGCTGGATACTTATATGAAAAGAAATCTATGCCATCTTTCAACTGATCCGACACAGATCGCAATTTTCCTCCATAGCCGGGACTAAAACTCTGATTGTTACAATAAGTGCACCCCCCAATACCTTTCAATCCGTCCCTGTTAGGACATGTGAATCCGGCATTAATAGAAATCTTCTGCACTTTGAATGGAAATGTAGCTGTCAGAAAATCGCTAAAATCTTTATATGGTTTTTGTTGCATCTCATTCTTTTAAGGTACAAAAATACGAAACTGTCATACAAGTCCGTTATAGATATTATATCAATTTTATTTATTTACCTGCCTTTTTCCTACATTTGTATGCAAATACCTTTTTCAGAATTGATAGACAGGAACAAAATAGTCAAATATATATTCATCGCCATTGCAGCATCTATTGTGATCGGTTCTCTCATTGTATCCAATCATCTGGTCAATGACCTGTCCAAAGAAGAAGGACAAAAGATCAGGCTATGGGCTGAAGCCACAAGTATTGCCAACTCGGCTGATGACAACACCGATCTAACACTTGTTCTGCAAATTCTGGCCGGAAACAAAACCATACCAGTTTTGTTGTGTGACGAGAACAATAAAGTGATCACTTCAGCAAACATCGAATTACCTACCGACAAATCGAAAGTGGCTGGATTCCTCGAAAGCAAGATGCAAAAGTTCAGTAACAAGCACAAGCCAATCATCATTGACAATGAAGACTTCAACCAATATGTTTATTATGATGATTCCTATACATTGAAGCAATTACAGATATATCCTTATGTTCAGATAAGTATTCTCACAGTGTTCATTTTTATTGCTTTCTGGGCATTATTAAGCACAAAACGAGCTGAGCAGAACAAAGTATGGGTCGGGCTCTCCAAAGAAACTGCTCACCAGTTGGGAACACCAATATCGTCTCTGATGGCTTGGATAGAATATCTTAAACTGAAAGATTTTGATGCGTCTATCATTTCCGAGATGGAAAAAGATACACATCGACTGCAAATAATCACGGATCGCTTTTCCAAGATCGGGTCTGCTCCAACCACATCAACAGTCAACGTTCAGGATATGTTGCATAAATCCATAGACTACATGGGTACACGCATATCAAAAAAAGTAGCCATCTCATCCAAATTTCAGGACGAGCCACTCTACGCAGATATAAATATGCCTCTTTTCGATTGGGTAATAGAAAACATCAGTAAAAATGCAGTCGATGCAATGGAAGGTGTAGGCAGTATAAATTACACTCTATCCGGAAATGAAAATACAATATATCTGGACATCACAGATACAGGTAAAGGCATTCCAAAATCCAAGTTTATATCGGTATTCAAACCCGGATACACAACCAAAAGTAGAGGTTGGGGACTCGGATTGTCACTTGTAAAGCGTATCATAGAAGAATATCATCATGGAAAAATATATGTGAAATCGTCCGAACCATTCAAAGCTACTACTTTCCGTATTGAACTAAAGGCATTGGAAAAACCTGAAAAAGAAAAAACCATTTAGAAGAGATTGCGACCAATCCAATACAGAATTATAATGACCAAAGCTATCATCATAGCTTTTTGTCCAAATAAACGCCTCCTCATTTGAGGAAATTTTCTGTTTCCTCCCATATATTCAAAATAGATCCCAACAGCCACATAAGGTAGAGCTAAGACAAATAACGGATTCAGAGAAAAGGCCTTGCCTATTTGCAGATGCAACAGATAATGAGCTGCCCTTTGTGTGCCACAACCCGGGCACAATAAGCCCGTAATGTATGTGAAAGGACAAGGAGGAAAAAAACGTGCCGTTTCAGGGTTGAAACGATAATAAACAACAGCAATCATTCCAAGTACAAGAACGATTGCTGCAGGATATATTTTTCTAACAAAACTACTCAATGTCTATTATGAGATGGTCAATAACCGTAAGAAGAATCAGAACTCACCATCGCGATGATCATTCCACCATATACTATTACAATGATAGCTATATAAGTCAAACCTAAAAAGAATGCTATTTTTGTCCACTTTCCGGCTTCTCTCGAGGCTCTCATAGAACCCTCATAGTCTCCGGAATAATAAAGGGACTCTACTTTATTGGCATTTATAATGCCTACTATTCCAAAAGGAATACAACAAAAGATTGTTGCCAAGATAGATTCCACAAACCATGTCTTGGGAACGGGCAGTTCATTGTTCAGAGGGCTATTGGTACGATTATTATTACCATTCATCGTGTTTCTGGGAGGAGTTGGATAAGCTGGAGCCTCGCTGTAATTTGGAGTTTGAACTGGTGGTTGAAATAAGAAACTGAGTTCTGCTACCATACTCGCAGGTGCCCAATCAGGCATACCTGAACACCAAACCAAAGTAGCTGATGTTATATTCTGATTTCTCAGATCATCTGGAGAAAAAGGACCACATTGTTTTCCTCCTGCATCTATATAAAAATAACTATTCATAAGATTTCCAATATTGTGAGTTTAAATTATTATATAAATACAAAAGTAAAAAATTAATCGAATTTAAGTTACTTTTGATTATATATTATATTTTTAAGTTTAAATATGTATATACCAAACAGATGGTATTATCTTTGTACAAAAAATATGAAAGGCATTTTATATATCATCCCCACACCGGTCGGTAATCTTGAAGATATGACATTTCGTGCCATCAGACTACTCAAAGAAGTAGATTTGATATTGGCAGAAGATACAAGAACAACGGGTTTTCTGTTGAAACACTATGATATCCACAACAAAATGATATCATACCACAAATTTAATGAACACAAAACCGTCGCCCACATTGTAGACAGGTTACTCAATGGTGAGAATATAGGCTTGGTCTCCGATGCAGGAACACCCGGCATATCTGATCCCGGATTTCTCATTGCTCGAGAATGTGCCAAAGCCAACATCAAAGTAGAATGTCTGCCCGGAGCAACAGCGTTTGTGCCGGCATTGATAGCGTCGGGCATCCCATGCGACAAATTTTGTTTCGAAGGATTCCTTCCTCAAAAAAAAGGACGTCTGACCAGACTTCAACAATTGGCCGAAGAAGAACGAACAATCGTCCTGTACGAATCACCTTATAGAGTGGTCAAAACCTTGTCTCAGTTAGCAGAACATTTAGGAGAAGACCGTTATGCAGCCACTTGCCGCGAAATCTCCAAATTGCATGAAGAAACATTGCGTGCACCACTCAAAGAACTGATTATTCACTTCACAGATAAAGAACCGAAGGGCGAATTTGTGATTATTATACATGGAAAAGAGTCATAGCACACTTTTTTTGCTGAAAAAAACTAAAATATTCTATTTTTCCTTACTTTTGGGAACGATTTAGCAATACCAGTTGTTATTTTTATAGGAAAAGTAAACTATATAATTAATATTGAAAAAAAATGAAAAAGTTAATATTTGGATGTATTTGTTGCCTGGCTTTTTTTGCCTCTTGTAACAACAATAAAAGTGCAGAAGAAAAAGCCCTGCAAGCAAGAATAGATTCCCTCGAAAATCTGAACAAGCAAAGCAGTGGCAATTTGCAAGAAATGACCGACCTCATTGATGAGGTTCAGGACAACTTCAACCAAATCAAAGCTGCCGAAAAGTATCTGACTGTAGAAGCCAACACACAGGGTGAAATGAATGCTGATTCAAAAACTAAGGTTGAGCAAAATTTCAAAATGATCAATGATATTTTGAGAAAAAATAAAGAATCCATTGCCAAGCTAAACAAAAAAATGGCAAATGATAAAGGTCAGTTTGCGGCCTTGAGGTCAACCATCGAAAATTTAAATAAAGAATTGCAAGACCGGGCAAATACTATTTCTGAACTGCAAGTTGCATTGGCCGCCCGCGATCAGGAAATTGCAAAATTGGCCAGTGATGTGAAAGATTTGCATACCAGCGTTAAAGAATTGGCAGATGCTAATGTAGCTCAATCTGAAAAAATCAAATCACAAGATAAAGAATTGAACACTGCATATTATATGTTCGGCACATCAGGCGAATTGAAAGATGCAAAAATTATTTCCGGAGGTTTTCTTGTTTCTTCAAAACTGTTGAAAGAGTCTGTCGATAAAAACAAATTCATAAAAATAGACATCCGAAACATAAAAGAAATACCTGTATATGCAAAAAAAGCAAAATTGCTATCAGATCATCCCGAATCCAGTTATTCTTTAGTGAAAGATGCAAATGGTAATCAGATTGTAAAAATTACAGACTATCAGAAATTCTGGAGTCTGACTCCTTATCTGGTCATTCAAGTAAATTAATTCATTCGAAGAATAATACAGATAATATAAAAAAGGGTGCAAATTATACAATTTGCACCCTTTTATTTTTTTTGAAGAAACTATAAGAATCTCCTACAATAAGTTTATCTCAGTAATATTTTGTTTGCTAAAGATACACCATTGTTTGATTTAGCATATACAACGTATGTGCCGGCAGGCAAACCTGATAGATCAACTGATGTGACACTCTTCACTTCTATTTTCTTTTGTCCTGATAAGTTATACAATTCTACAACAGCCGAAGCTTCTGAAAAAGATAATATTCGCCCATCCAATGTATATTTATAACCATTATATTCATCCCCAACAATATCAACAGAACCAGAAAAATCAAACTGATAAGAAGCTAAAATAAGGCCTGGATAAGCAGCATTTCTCAATCTTCTCAAAAAGATATTATCACTACTAGATATATTCGTTGTTGTGAAAGTGAACACTCCATTTGCATTTGTATAATCATCAGGTGAAGTTAGATTTACCCCTCTAGTCACATTTCTCCAATCGAAAGTAGATATTGTTGTGCCTAGTTCGGCAGGATTATTACCTGTCACAGAGTATTCTGCACTAAGATCACAAACTCTTTCATTATTAGGAATAATAACAAGCGAATCTTGAGGGGAATAAGTAAAATTTCCCACATTTGCAGCTTTCTTTATTCGAGGAAGAGTTGCGAATGTAAGAGCATTATTTTCACATTGGAATTCAGACAATTCTGTAACCGATGAAGAAAGGTTTATACTCTTTAATCTATTGCTTCCGCAGACCAATTCTTTGAGGTTTGGCGAATTGGAAAGATCCAGAGCTGTTAATTTATTGAATGCACAACTCAGGCTTTCTAATTGTGTCAGCCCTGACAGACTTAATGATGCAAATTTATCAGCATCTGAGGTGGTTGATTCTTTCGACAAAGAAAGAGATTTCAATAATGTATTGTGAGAAAGATCTAAAGAAGTTATTTTAGTTTTATTCAGATCCAAATTAACCAATTTTGTATTGGATGACAGATCAATAGAACTAAAATTAGATATTCCGGACATCGTAAATGTCACTAATTCAGGATTCTGAGACAAGTCTATAGAAGATATAGATGTATTTGAACACACCAAGAAGT
Organism: Dysgonomonas sp.; assembly: GCA_047974325.1. Classification (GTDB taxonomy): domain Bacteria; phylum Bacteroidota; class Bacteroidia; order Bacteroidales; family Dysgonomonadaceae; genus QVMP01. The sequence goes on from JBKECE010000131.1 coordinate 10,366, forward strand.
TCAAATTCGGTAACATAGAAACATTTAAGCTTGTAATAGGATTTTGCTCTATTATAAGTTGCTTAAAAGTTGTTGAAGGTGCAAACTGTATATTAGTAATATTCCGACCACCAATGGCCAAATAATATAAATCATCTGCATATATCTTTATTACAGATGACGCACCGGTTAAAGCATTCGGACTTTCCACTGTTTTAGTTGTACCAGTCGTTATAGAAATAGCCTCAGGTGTTCCTGTACCCCAATCGACCTTGATGTTAGTGTCATACAATGTTAACATCGTCACCGAGAATTTTTGACCTGTTGTCGTAGTTGTAAATGTAGCCAACAGATTTTGAGATTTGATTGACTGAACCGCAGCCAACAAAAAAAGTAATGCTAAGAGTCTAAAATGTTTCATAAATTAAAGATGATTAATCTTGTTAATAGATAATGTGTTTATAAGTTTTAGTGTCTATATTTTAAGAGAAGAGGATACAAAATACTTGTCATCCTCTTCTCCTTCATATTATTACCGTATTGGTTTATTGTAAATTCTTTAGCCTTCTTCTCTTCACCCAAACATATACGCCCAGAACCATTGCCAACGATAGAATAGAAGCCTCTCCGACCGGAACATCTCCAATCCCCGTACCTCCCGGAGGAGCCGCCTTAGTAGAAGGCGAAGTACGTTTGTTTATTTCTTCCATCGTTTCGTCGGAAGGTGCTGTCTGACCCGGTAGAGTAATCTCCTCTTCTTGAGCACTCGAATATGCATAGTCCAACGCCATTGCATGCGTTGTCAACACAAAGGACGGTATTAAGAATATACTTAATATTATTTTTTTGATCATGGGATTACTATTTTTCGAGTTTGTTCTGTTGAGCTTGTTAATTTTATCTTCACAAGATATACACCTGAAGGCAATGACAAAGAGCTACGATATACATCAGAATTAATATTCTTTGCATCAAAACTTTTCTTACCCAGAGCATCAAATATCTGTATGTCTGAAAGTGTTTTGCTGGACATCACGGTCAGCAAGTTGCTTGAAACATTCACGGATAATAGATTATCGTTGTCTGATGAATTTATTCCGTTCTGTTTATAGGTAAGTTGCAATTCGAAACGATCAGTATCGAGACCTTGGGTACCAGCCTCTGTTCTGCCATAACGATGTGTGAACTTATAGTAACCGCCATTGGTCACATCTTGTGTCACACCTAAGACCTTATCTAACAAATATGCCGATTCTATAATATCTCCTCCAATTTCCAGTTTCAGTGTAATTGCATTTTGATTTGTTGACATTAAACCAAGATTCAATGCTGAAGGATTCGTATTATTCACAACTTCTTTATTTAAATAGCCATCAGAATCCAAGAAAAATAATTCCGCATTGTTCACTCCGTCTTCTGAAATCACCTTGGGCATATTGTTTTCTTGATAATTGAGTAATGCAACAGCTGTTACACGAACGCTATCCGATTCCGATTCCATGCCTTGTATCGGATCGGTAATACCCGTAACTTTGATCCAACCCTTTCCTGTATCTGAAACGGTAGCTCTAGGTTTTGGTAATGCTCCATTTGAAACTGCAACGATAGAACTGCTACCCTCGAGCGGCAAAATAAGGTTGTTTCTTCCGGCACCGGCTTTGAGCGTCACGATGTATCCCTGCATAGGAGCAATCGTTTTTGTCAGATTGTTTCCAACTCCATTTATTCTGTATGTTTCAAAAGTCGAAGTTGCACCGTTATATATCATATAAAAATCTTCGATTATATCTGAATTATATGCATATATCTTATCAAAATCAATGTGGCACATCAATGGGTTTCCAATCATCGAACGCAAGGTTGTAGATCCTGAAGCCATGCTAGGCAGACTTTGATTATAGTATGCAAGCTGGTAACCGCCGATATTTCCTATCGCTACTGAGTCAGAAGCATTCTCAAACACAAATCGATATGATTTATATCCACGCTGCATCGTATCCCATTTATTTACAGGAGCTAAATTTGCATTACTGTCAAAATATTGGAAATGACTTGTTGAGTCAGCTACTGTATATTGGTGCAAAGGACGGTTAGCCATAATTTTTCCATTCTCAAAATAAGGCAATTCAATAATTCCTTTCAGGTTTTCGAGATAGGTATGATCATTAGAGCCTATGTAATTGACATCATAATCGGGTATCCATAGAGCCATCGCATGACCTGTCGTAGTCAAATCCTGATTTTGTGTATTAAATCCTAATGTAAATCCATCCACAGCAAGCTCTCCTCTTTGAGGATCCATTGCATTATACAATCTTTGATACAATATCGGATATCCAGCCAAAGCAAAATCTCCGCCTGTTATGTTTTTCAATGGAGCTGCAATAGAATACCAACGTGCACGTTTCATCACTGGCATCACATCACCATAGTCTCCAGCAGGATATGTGTCCATATCATATGATTTGGCTGGCTGAGTATTTTGTGCATAAGTGCCGTAATAATTCATATTATATTGTACTCTTGCACGATTATATTGCAAATAGTGAGGATATATTGTCTCACTACCATAATGATAAATAATGGTATCACAACTTGGATATCCGTATACATTACGTGGTGATGAATCTTTGTCCAAGTTTGGATATGCAAGAGCATTACCAGCGATGTGAACAGTTGTACATGGTGCAGGAACAGCAGCAGATACCGTTCCGTCAGCTCTTAACCAGTTGTTTTTATTATACCAGTTATTATCTTCCGCTTCAGGATTCCAATACATTACTTTATCAGCAATAGACATTGTGATCGTGTAGGTCACATATGCTTCGGTACATCCGGGAACAGCTACTCTAACGGTATAGTTTCCGGTGTTAGCATAAGTTGCTACAGGTATTTCAGGGTCTTTCTCGCTAGAAGTCCAACCACCTGGTCCTGTCCATGAATAGGTTGTTTCACCCAATGCCAGTGCATGAAATTTAAGTCTGTCGCCTACGCATTTACGGAAAACGTTTCCATCCGGCCATGCCAAAGTTGCATTACCTAAATCGTATACAAAAATATTATGAGTAAAAGAACGTCCGCAATACAGGTCTTCCACCTTAACTGTATAACTATCGGTTGAAGATGCTGCCCATGATGTGAACACCCCGGTTGTACTTGTTGCCAACGGTGTAGTCAAATTATCGCTACTGTATAATGTATATAAATAATCACCACTACCATTTTTTGCCTTTACCGATATATAGCCCACACCAACTGAACTTCCGGGACAGCGGTAAGCCGCTATTGTTCCTTCATCCAATGTAAATGCGGGTGGATCAACCACGACATCAAAAAAATAGGTACAATAGCTCGTGCTGTAGCCATACGCACTATTACTCAACACAAAGCGATACGTTCCGGCCTTGGACAGAATAATAGAATCTTGAGGATATCCTGATCGGCAATAGCTGTAGCCGTTTGCATCTTTATATGAATATGTTGCAGTGGCTCCGCTAGGCATTGTGTACACACGCAAATTACACGAAGCGGACGTTGATGCTCCCGTCAATGTATTAACTGATTTGTAAACATCAGCCAAATCGGTAGCTTTAATAACTGCCCGCCCACACGATTGGGTGATATTCAATGTTGGCTGCTTCACATATTGATAGATAGAAGTCCCTGTAAATGTAACTTGGCGAGCAACACCGCAACTGTCTGTTACCGTAAAATAAGCAGTCAATCCGGTCGGCAGAGTTGTTGCAGTATGCACGTATTGCATCTTTGTATAATCATTTGAGAACACATATACATTACCAGTATAAGTTTTGGGTACATTGATTAATGAATTCGGAGGAGTCGGAATGCGCGAATCAGTTAAATCACGTCTAAATTGTATTGTCGCTCCCGCCAAAGAAGTTCCGTTGTATCCATAGATATAATAGTATGTGCTATCATAACATTGGCTCTTATAAGAATAAGTGCTTGTGATGTAGGTTGTATTTGTGATCGTATGAGTGGTGATTATCTGATACCCCTCTGCATCGGTCAGAGTAAGCCTGTAAGTTCCGGAACTCAAAGCAACGGTATCTCTAGGACTGGAAGGATAACGCGGAGCATTGGATGTTGCTACAGTGGCTGAAGTCGCCGTGTTGACTACTGTCCATGTATAAGGATAACAGAGAAGACCATAGATAGAATTTGTAGATGGCTTAAATGTAAGTATCGTTCCACAATTTTGTGCAGCATATAATGAAGCATTAGAATTGGCATCCATGAAGTTCGGAGAATACACATAATTGGCACAGCTTCCGCCTTTCACACGTACATATATTTTAGGCACTTTATTTGTCTTGTCGTCGCGCATCTGTTTAAAGGTATACCGGGATGTAAATGTAACAGATGAAGATGGGTATGTTTGCCAGGTCAGGCTGCTCACATTATCTCCGGGATAATAAATTGCATATTCATAATAGAGGCTGGGGTTTGATGCATAATAATAAAGATCATCACCGGATCCCGGAGTAGACCGTGAGAACATCATCGTAGAGCAATCTGTGTTCGAAGTAGAAACATCGTAATAATACGGATAAACCATATTAGAATAGAAATCGGAGCTGACAGTTCCGATTGTTCCCGATTGCTTCACATAAGAGCCACAACCATCTGATAGTTTCACTTCATAATTTCCTGCCGGTAGATTATTTATCTGATATGTAGTAGAAAGCGAACTACCTTGATATATAATAGTATCGCCGGTGTAAGCTGCCGGATATTTAGTCAAAGTAATTGTATACGGACCTTTTCCTTTCACAATACCTTGCATATAGAGCATACCGGTCGGAATACAATTTAAGGTTTTCCTGCTAGAAGTAGGGTTTATGGAAAAGTCTGGCTCTACGTAAGCTACAGTACGATTCACAACAACATTACTTTTTGTCTGGGAAACATCTATCCCACTCAATTCACAAAAACCTTTAGCTTCAACAGTGTAGGTACCTTCCGTCAAACCTGATATTACATTATTTGTAACAAACTCATATTCGCTGGAATTCGCACCCTGAGGATAGACTTTATACATAAAATCATGCATATAAGAAAGATCAGCTCCGGATAGAGCTACAGTTATAACACCATTTGCCCTACAATCGACCGGAGTGACTGTAGCAGCAACGGAAAAAGTACAATTGCCCTGAGCAATTATACTCTGAATAGATATAAACATAAAAAGAGTAACCAGAAATGGCACAACCTTCAGTTTAAAATTCATTTGTTTTTTCATTACTTTATTATTAATTTTAGTTTTGTCGCATTTTATAAAAAAATGTATTGTTTGTGAAACAACAGTATAGTATGTTGTAAAGAAATATTCTGACCTTTTTTACCTAAAAATTACATCTTGTGCTCAGATATCATACATGAAATATAGGATATTCGTAATCGTAGCTAAAGAAGTCTGGATATAATCAGAACTCACAACGCATTAACAATTAGTATATCTTGATTTTGAATTATTAGTTATATAAAATGTGCTATTTTCTGTACTCACCGAAACTATCCGGCGTCACTCAAGTGGCAAAAGTAGTATATTTTTATATTTCTGCAAAATTTTTCATATTTATTTTCATCTATTTGATACAGAGTTATGTCATATTTACCCTCAGATTAACATTATCAAACGCATGAAAAAAAGAGATCTTAACACATTTTCATAAGTATGAATAACAATAATTGATATATATAACTATCAGTAATAACTAAATCAACATTAACGACAGATAAAAATCACTGAACCTGACGAGCTAATTTTGTATAAGAAAGTTCTATTTTATACTTTTTTTTAGAAAAAAGTATTATTTCACTCATACCTAATTACCAAAAAATATCAGTTTCAGTTGTATCTTTGCCCTAAATTATGAAAAAATATACAACACTGTTTTTCGATTTAGACGACACACTGTGGGATACTGCCCAAAACAGCAGAGAGTCTATGTATGAAATTTATACCCGGTACAATTGGGGTGAATTTTACCCATCATTCGATGGGTTTTACTCCACATACCTGAATTATAATACACAGCTTTGGGATCAATACAATAAAGGATTGATAAAAAAAAATGACTTGATGAATTATCGTTTTCAAAAGCTTTTCGAAAAATATCGTTCCTTCAGCGATGCCGTATCAAGACTTATAAACGATGCTTTCATGCACAACACTTCACTTAAAAGCAAAACAATCAGAGGTTCTATAGATCTATTGAAAAAGCTGAAAGGAAAATTCAAGATGTGCATCATCAGCAATGGATTCAGCGAAGTTCAGTATACTAAAATGAAGCAAGCCGGACTAATCGAATTTTTCGATAAAATATATTTATCGGATGTCATAGGAATAAACAAGCCTGATGCTCGAATTTTTGATTTTGCGCTGGCGGATGCTTCGGCTGACAGATCCACTTCTATAATGATTGGTGACACTCTCGATACCGATATTTTAGGAGCCTTGAATAGTGGCATAGATCAGGTCTGGTTCAATCCTCAGAAGATGAATACAGAGAATATAAAACCAACTTACGAGATAACAGAGTTGCATCAATTGAACCAGATATTAGGTATATAAAGTAACATATTCAATCGTTTGCACTGAATAATAAATATTTTGATCTGTCTAAAAAACATCCAAACGATTATGTTTGATAGATTTGTGATAAATCTATATCATCTGATCCAAAAATGCAACAAATCAAAATGAGTGCACAAATATCTCTTTTTCATCGGAGGAGTTTTCTCAAACATAGATTAACACCATTCTTTCCTTCTAAGCCAGAGCATATTTGTGCATTCCTTTTCATGGATTGGCTTGTAATCGCAGACTTAATAAAAAACAAGTGGGAGATTTTTCTAAATCTCCCACTTATAAAAAAATAAATATTTTTATCTTAAAATGAAGCTTTCAATTCATTCACCCAA
>JBKECE010000151.1:0-2446 GCA_047974325.1 Dysgonomonas sp.
AATTACTTCCCTTCAACTATTCTTCAGTATGTTGTGACACAACCTCTAAACAAATTGGGTGTTGCTGAAAAATATGACATAAAGATTAATTTGAATGGTGGCGGATACAAAGGCCAGTCAGAAGCTGCGCGTTTGGGTATTGCCCGCGCATTAGTGAAAATTAATCCGGAAGATAAACCTGCTCTTAGAGCTGAAGGGTTCATGACTCGTGATCCTCGTGTTGTTGAACGTAAAAAACCGGGACAACCAAAAGCGAGAAAAAGATTTCAATTCTCGAAACGTTAATTTGTATATGGCTTTCACCACACCTTGTGTAATTGCTGCATAAAGTTGGGGTAAAAAAATAGAAGTGCCGGTTGGGCGCTGCCTCAAAAAATAACGTTTAGCATCTAAATTGGCGGGACTTCATCTTATATGTAAAGAACTACCCGACAATTCGATTTTTAGAAGAAAAAGAAAGTAAACGAATTAAAAAAACAAGTAAAATCCAGAATGGCAAAATTAGAATTTGACCAATTACTAGAAGCAGGTGTACACTTCGGTCACCTGAAAAGAAAATGGAATCCGGCTATGGCTCCTTACATTTTTATGGAACGTAACGGAATCCACATCATCGACTTATACAAAACAGCTGCTAAAACAGAAGAAGCTGCAGCTGCATTGAAACAAATAGCAAAATCGGGTAAAAAAATCTTGTTTGTAGCTACAAAAAAACAAGCAAAACAAGTGATTGCCGATTTGTCGCTTTCGGTTAATATGCCATATGTTATAGAAAGATGGCCGGGTGGAATGTTGACAAACTTTCCAACAATCCGTAAAGCGGTGAAAAAAATGTCTACCATAGACAAAATGATTAAAGATGGAACATTTGATACTCTTTCTAAGAGAGAAAGACTTCAGGTGACACGTCAACGTGCAAAATTGGAGAAAACGTTAGGTTCTATCCAAGACTTGACACGTCTTCCTTCAGCTCTTTTCGTAGTTGATGTTCTTAAAGAGCACATCGCCGTAAAAGAAGCAAATCGTTTAGGAATACCTGTGTTTGCATTAGTAGATACAAACTCAGATCCTTCAAATATTGATTTTGTGATTCCTGCAAATGACGATGCAGCAAAATCTATAGAACTGATTGTGGGCAATCTTTGTGAAGCAATCAAAGAAGGTCTTGAAGAAAGGAAGATAGAAAAAGCTGACTCTGCTGCTGCTGAAGCACAAGAAGACGGTGAACAACAACCAAAAGAACGTAAACCGAGAGCATCAGCCAGAAAAGAAAGAGTTTCCAAAGAAGATGAAGACGCTTTGAAGGCAGCTGCGGCAAGCAAGTTTATAAAAGAAGACGAAGAATAATACATTCTACGATATAAGTTAAGACCTAAGTGCCGGAGATATATTTTTTATTTCAGGTACTTATATCTTAACTTTTTTCAATTTAAACAATACGACTGAATTTAATAATATAAAACATAAAAAAAATATGGCAATTACAATGGCTGACATCCAGAGCTTGCGCAAAAGAACAGGCGCAGGGATGATGGATTGCAAAAATGCTTTGAATGAAGCAGCAGGAGATTTTGAAAAAGCAATTGAAATAATACGCAAAAAAGGACAAGCCTTTGCTGCAAAACGTGGCGATCGTGACGCTTCTGAAGGTTGTGTGTTGGCTGCAACAAATGGCGACAGAGCTGTACTCGTTGCTTTGAAATGTGAAACGGATTTTGTTGCTATCAACTCTGAATTTGTGGGACTTACAACAACTATCCTCAATACGGCTTTGGCTAACAATCCGGCTGATGTGGATGCTTTGAATGCCTTGCAAGTTGATGGTCGCAGCATTGCAGACCTGATCACTGACAGAATGGGTGTGACAGGAGAAAAAATGGAACTTGGAGCTTATGAAACAATTACAGCACCATCAGTGGTTGCTTATGTTCATCCAGGTAACAAATTGGCTACAATTGTCGGTTTCAACAAGCCTAATGTTGATGCACAAGTAGGTAAAGATGTTGCTATGCAGATTGCTGCAATGAATCCGGTTGCACTCTTGGCAGAGCATGTTTCAGAAGAAATCAAGGAACGTGAATTGAACCTAGCTAAGGAAAAGGCACGCGAGGCAGGTAAGCCAGAAAACCTGATTGAAAAAATAGCTGAAGGTGCTTTACAAAAATTCTACAAAGAATTTACACTTATCCAACAAGAATTTGTGAAAAACCCTAAACTGACAGTTGGTCAATATCTGTCAGGACACGACAAAGAATTGGCTGTGGTAGGTTTCAAACGTTTTTCATTGAATGCAGAATAATATTTCTTAATTGATATATTAAGATAACAGATGAAAAGCCAACTCTTTAGAGTTGGCTTTTTGCTTTAGCATAAATATTGTTAATCTTGATTTACAGATCAATAATAGATCATATTATTGATTTTTTCGGTCTTGTATATTTGGTCT
>JBKECE010000157.1:0-14199 GCA_047974325.1 Dysgonomonas sp.
ACATGGAAGACCAGCCAAAAGTTTTTTCAAATATGGGCTCGATTTTATTTTTCAGTGGATAGAAAAACGTGATTTTAAACCAAATATAAACCCTATGAAATTTTTGTCATGTACTTAGCAAGATTGACACTTTCAGTTACGTTAAAAGCATAGGTCGCATTTTCTGAAACTTTTGAGGAACCCACATACCAGCCTAAAAAGGTATATCCGGCATCAGGAGTAGCTTTGACGGTACAAGACTGATTCAGATCAAAATTACCACCGCCGCTGGCGGTCCCTCCGGCTCCGGCTATTACCGAAACCTTACCCTTAACTACCGTTTTTAGGGATAATTCCTTTTTCTGTTTATAATCATCTTCAATAATAAGGTTATATGTACTCGTACCTAATGAAGCTCCGGTAATTGTAATAATATTATCACCCTGTTTATAAGTTGCAGTTCCTCCTACGCCTAAATTTACCTGTGCGAATTCAAACTTATTTGCAATTCCGGATACTGTATAACTTATATTAAAGTTCCCGGTATAATCAGCCTCGCTGGTTGTTAAAGTGACCTGTCCTTTATCCCCCTGCCCTATATTCAATGTTGTAGAACTCAGGGATACCGCCAAAGGTGAAATTGTCGCCTGAACTGTAGCATTCAGTATTTTTTCCTGATTATTACTATCTTTTATCGTAATTTTAAATGTGTGTGCCCCTTGTGTATTCGGAGTATATTTAATATTATGGGTTCCTTCCGAGAAAAGCAGTTTATTTCCTCCATCGAAAGTCCCATTTCCAGAAATTTTTTCAAAAGAAACCTCGAATAAGCCATTGTAGTTCTGTTCAGATAAAGTTAATTTGAAGATGGCGGCCTGATTTACCTTTACACTTTGAGAACTTTTATCCAGGCTGGCTTCAATAGGTTTTAATGGTAACTTAGAAGCAAACCTGATCGTATCCTTATATTCCTGTTTATATTTATCTTTAACTATAAATTCAATAATTCCCTGTTGTGCGGCATCATTGACTTTTAATACACCGACATTTCCTCCGGCCTTTAATCCGAAACTTGCTCCCTGGTTATATTTCTTATCATTTATTGACAGCTCAAGGTCTGTATTGGATAGAATTCTAAAAAAAGCAGTATATTGATTATCCTTAAATATATCAGTTTCATTCACTGACAAATTGAAAGAGAAGCTATCTTTATATGGAACTTCGACAAAACCACTTCCCATTGAATTTTCTAAACTCCAATCCGGTAAATTTATCGGGGTCATAATATCCTGATATGTTTCTATACCCCATTTATTAGTAAAGTAGAACCGGATTACATTCTCTCCCTCTTTGGATGATTTATAGGAGATATTATTTTTCCCTATCGCTAATCGTGTCGTTTGAGGTGTTGATTTGGTTAAATCTTCCGTCCCGGACAATGGCATATTAATAATATCTTCACCACTATAAACCGTACCTTCACCTTTTAAAACTTTCGCATAAGCTACGATACTATCGGCTCCTGTTGCGTCCATTTCGTGCACGATCAGATTAAAATCGAATTTTGTATCGATAAGCGGCCTGTCAGGTGCATCGTTTATCTCAATATTATAAAGCGCATCTTTACAATCGATATCACAGGACACAATTCGTGTTACTAATTCATTTTTAATAGTTACGGTAACTGTTTCCTTCCCTTTTTTAGTAGGAGTATATTCAAAGAAAAGCGTCCCTTTATTTCTATAATCATGTTCTAATTTCTGTTCAGAATTAATTACATCTGTACCGGTCTTTAGCAAGCCTGCCGGAGACTTGATTTTGGTTTCAAAAGGATAATCATTCAAAGGATCTGCAATTGACACGCTTATTCCAATTTTCACAGGTTTCCCCACATAAGAAATAAGCTCTTTATTGTCAATTGTTACATCAAAGTCAAGGTCTTTGTCCCCCAGTTTTGTATCATTACAGGATAAAAACAATACTAAAGACAAGAGCACTGGAAATATTCTATAAAAATTTTTCATAAGTAGTTAGATTTAAAAATAATATTTTACCCCAAATTGAAAAGAGCTTATAAATTCAGTATTCCTGAACTCATATTTAGGATTATAAGCGCCCATAAAAGAAATCTTCTTCAAGCTGTATTCCGCCCCAATATCCAATCCAGCACCGTATTGTACTCCATTTTTTCGATCTAGTATTACTGATTCAGGCATATCTTTCTTATTTGTAAAACTCTCATGGCCGATAAATCCTTTAATACTGAAATACGGATGAAAATCATTATAGCTCAAATATCTACGGTATCCGGCAATTATGTTCAGATTTAAAAGAGTTGCTTTATAGTCTTTTACACGTAGGTTTTCACTCCTGTTCATATACTCCACATCCACTAAAAATGCGTTCCAGTTCTTACCGAATAATTGTTCGTATCCGGCTACAATACCATATCCGTTCTTTAAGATCTGACCGGAAAGGTTAACATTCCTTGCATCGCTATATCGCTGTGCAAAACACGTTGTTGCGATCATAAGCAAAATAAATAAACACAATAGTTTAAATCTCATATAAGTTACTTTTACTAAATTAGTTTGTACTTTCTTCTCAAAAATTGGCGATTTTAGGAAACAAGTTAAAAGCTACAGTTAATCGATACTCAAAAAATTATAAGGGTTGATTGGTATTCCATTCTTTAGTATCTCATAATGCAGATGTGCACCTGTAGATTTCCCGGTTGATCCCAGGAAGCCTATAATGTCTCCCTTGTTTACTATTTTTCCTTTCTCAGTATAACATTCGGTCATATGTGCATAAAGAGTCTTAAACCCCATTGTATGCTGTACTATCACACATTTACCATATCCACCTTTGATTCCAGCATAAATTACTTTCCCTGTTGCCGTCACATGAATTGTTGTTGCAAATTCCGCTGTAAAATCAATTCCTGTATGATAACGATATACCTTATCTACCGGATGAAAGCGAGTTCCAAAAAAGGAACTGATTTTTGGGTTATTCTTCCCTGCAATTGGATGAATACTTGGAATATGTTTATATAAACCGGGCTGCCTTTTTATAATATCCACGATATCTTCTATATCTTCAAAACGTACAGCCTTCTTTATAATATCTCTGGTTAATTCCTCCTTCCGGCTTGTCTGAGAACTAAGAGCAATAGAGGTAATACAGAGATAAATTATCAGAAAGAATCTTTTATAATGGTTCTGCATTGATAATATCGTTATTATTAACTTCAAAAACGATGTGCCTTCCTCCGTTCTTCTCGTTGATTTCAATAATAAAATACTTGTTGTCGGGAATAGTAAATTTCTCAAATCCCACGACAAAAATATTTTCACTTTTCCCCTCGATCAGAGTAGAAAAGTTATCTATGAATAAGGGTTGGGATTCGATAATCTGTGAAGCTGTCTTTTTATTTTTCTTCTTATCTACTGTGTAGAATTTTAAATAATCAATATCGTATTTAATATTCGATTTATTGATGATTGAAAAACGAAAGATTAATTTGTTATCCCTTACAAATACGTTTTGTATAGAAAATTCAACTTTATTCTTTTTTTGTCCCAGATTATAAATAGTGCGCCCTTTAGCCTTCAGTTTATCCGTGATATCTTCTTTTGATCTATCGGTTAAATCTTCTTTGTTCAATAAAACCGGGTTATTGGCCGGAGTACCGATTACATAGGAGAAATTATCTTGTGTTTCATCATAGAAAAAATCAAAAGTGTAAAATGTCCGGTCACTGGTTGCAACAGAAACGTTTGTCATAACAGGCAAACCATTGGTTAAAGAGACTTTCACAACGTTCTGTAAGTTCAGAGCTGGTTCAGCCACGATATTATCACTCCCAAAGTCAATATATTTTACTTCATCGGGAAAAATCAGGTGAACATCATTGGAGTTATTAATACCTATCCTTTCAGGAACTATTATACTATCATTAGCTAGGAAAAAGTTTGTTTCCTCCAGTTCATCAGTATAGGTTACTGCAAAATTGTAGAATTCTCCATCTGCCGTGACAACGGACAAATTAGACGTTTCTTCCCAATCTTTTTCATTCGCTTTTACACTAAGTATATTTTTTACTTTGTCCGGGCTGTCACATACAATAAAGTCATTTACCGAATTGAAATATTTTATTTCGGTAGGAAAAATCAAATGAGTTGTCTTATCCCAGTTAACCTTTATCAACTTTTTATTGATAGGCTTTATTTGGCCGAAACAACCGGAACAAATAAGATAGAAAGCGATAAAAAATAAAAACCTATTCATCTTCAGTTTTCTTTTGCTTATTCTTAAAATACTTAATAAAAAAGAGAATCAGGTTGTAGAATTCCTTAAAGAAAAAGACAATGATGTTTTTACTGGATTCCCCCACATTATCAACTTGTTCTCTTACTGCTCCTTTTACTTTTTTCTCATGCTCTTCTCCCCGCTCTTTTTTGTTTTGTGGGAGTTGATCTTGTTGCTGTCCTTCTTCATCAGGAATAGATTCAGCTTCTACCTTGATTTTGCTTTCTTCCTTCATTTTAAACTAATGTATTTATATCAATCCCTTTACTTCTGAAATATCTCAAATATTTAATTAATGAACTCTTCTCTAAATCCGAAGATTCAAGATGATATACGGCATTTCTCGTTAGTTCGGATTCATTCGTAATATCTACTATCTTCACACCCAGTGTAACCCTCGCTATTTTGAGTTTCTGGTTTATAGTCAATTCTATTTTCATTTAAGGAATATTTGATAGTTATTCTTAATAGTGACTTTAATTTCCCTTTTGTCTTTCGATAATACAGACTTTGCGGCATCGCCAACGGCATTGCCAACCTTATTGACGATACTTCCTCCTGATGTACGTGTATCCGTATTCTCTAAAGCTCTTGCAGAGGCTTGTCTGGCCAATTCCGCCTTTACATTTTCAGGGACATTCAAACCTTTCAATCCGTCCAAGTCATACACGTCTCTGGATATATTATAAATATTCTTCTCCAGGCGCACGGATTGGATTTGAATATTCAGGCGTTCTTCCGTAAGCCGCACAATTCCGGATATATAGGTATTTTTCGGAATTAAGATACCACTGGAAGTATAGGTGTCTTCCAAAGTACGCATAAGAAGGGTAGAACCGTCGGAAACTGTTTGTTCTCCCTGTACAACTGCGGGTGTCGAATTCCCTTTTTCTTCCCGGTTGCCTCCCCTGAAGAACCTGCTTTGTTTTTTAGTATTTTGTTCCGCTTTTTCTTGGTTTGTTTCTGTAATAATCGATTTCTGCGTTGTTTCGACAATTGACGCTCTGGAAACCTGTTCCGGTATGTTCTTTTCTTTAACGATGGCTTCTAATTGTTGTACCGGATCATCATGCTTAACCAAAGGCTTATGAGTTGGAGCTTGCGATATTACCGGTTTTGGCTTTTCATTTGCCCTCAATGATTGCTGTAAGCGCCGTATCTCTTCATCTTCATTTTCGTAGATATCCTGTTCCTTATTATTTTCCTCATTTTTCAAATATTCGTCCACATTGAACTGATAGGAATTCGTTTGTGTTTTTTCACCTTCTTTGGCTTTATATGCAGCTAGTTTTGAATCATAGGTGCTATTTTGATCCGCTATATTCATATCTGTAACATCCGATTCTTTGGCTTTCCGGCTAGATACTGCAAATACTATTACTACTATCAAAATAAGGGCAAGAATACCATATGCCATCAGTTTTTTACTATCTATTCCTTTAAGTTCCATAACTTAATCAACATCTATTTTTTGAATTTTCTCTTCTAAATACTCATATACCCAGATTCCGTGCGGATTATTGGGAAAATTACGATCTGTCACTTTAGCTTTTCCTTTGGCGAATATGACATATTTGCTAATTGTTCCGTTATAATTGTCTTCCATATCGATAATAATTTTGAATTCAAATTCATTGTTACTATCCAATGGCCTTACCTCTATGTTCTCAGGTTTAACCGCTGATGTCTGGATGACATTGTATTGTATAAAGCGGTTATAATACCCTTTGTTAGCCCTGTCTTTGTGTATTTTCTCCAAATCGCCAAGCCAAAAAGCTTTATCAACGGTTTTTCGTTCCCAGTTATTTTGATTAAGGGAATAGAAATTTTCCACCAGCATAGTTAAATGATGCTTTACCTCCATTGTTATATTGTCCCTCCGGTCTGCGTATTTTAAGGGAATAATATCACCGTCCGCATTAATCATATACAAATACATCCGGGCCTGGTCTATTGCTTTTGATTCCGTTTTAAAATGGAAAAACAAGGTAAGACCAGTAATGAGGACGCAACCGTAAGTTATTATTGAATTTCTCAATAGGAATTTCCGTATATCGTTCTGTATTTTCATTATGCAAATATTCTGTTAGATAGAGAAATGCTGGATTGATAAAGTTTTACTTTGGCAATACCGATCATAGTATAGAAACACACCTGTACCAAGTGCCTGTCCTTATAGCCTAAGTCTAGTCCGAAAATATCGCCCTGATGAATTCCGTTCATGGCATTAGAGTTAAAATTATCGGCAAGGGATATAAACAGTTGGTCGCAAAACCAAGTGACAACGATAAAAAATAATCCGGTAATGAAAATAGCGCAATAGACTTTTATCCATTTATAAAATAACTCTCTGTATTCTTTTAATGCAGCCAAAGCGAAAACCAAAGGGGCTGTTATTTTCATGGCAAAAAGAAGGAAACCCCGTTCTATCAGGAATACAGGGTAAGCAATTGTATTTACTATCCAGGCAATACCTTTGACAATTACTAATATCACAAAATAGAAGGCGCCTGTTATGACATCCAGTATATGTTGTATGCCATTGTAAATTCCTCCCAACACAGGTATATTTGATTCCTCCTGTTGTCTAACCAATTCATCCAACTGTTCATATTCAGCGCACCAGCGGTTGAAAATAACGGATATGCTTGTTCCGCTCCCCTGTAGTTTGAAATCACCTACATACTCGGCCATAAGTGTATCTAAAGCTGTCAGTATTACAGTCGAGTTTGAAATGATTGCTATATAAAATATTCCAAATATGATTTGTGAAGGTGCAACCGGAAAATAATTTACTTTCCCTGAACCTATACTTTTTGTACTCTCAATTGCATCACGTATCCAATTTAATAGTACAAAACCTATAGCCAACCCTTTGACCACATTCATAAAAGAAGTTATCTGCGGGGCGGCCTGTAAAGAAAGAGCATCTACAGCCTTTTGAACAGCCTCATAGCCAAAGAATCCGTCTACAGTCATTACTTCAGTACATTAAGCCTGTTATTAATACTATAAGCCTTTGAATATGCCTTTTTCGCTTTCACCTCGATAAGATGTACTTCATCTAATCTTTCATTGATTAATTGAAGCCTTTCCGAGTCACTCAACTTTAATTTGCCATCCGTCAGTAGATTTGTAATTTCACTGATATTGGTATTCACATCAGTATAATAGCCGCTTAATGTTCCTGTTAATGTTGAAATATAGACCGAATTGAGATTACCGAAGCTGGAGAGACCACTTGTGAGTTTATTCAAGACATCGATTGTCTTCTTAGATTGTTTAATAGCTCTGTCTACAGTCTGTGCCGTCTTTAAATAATTGCTGACGACTTCAAGATTTTCTTTAGCTTCCTTTAAATAATTAACCTGTTCATTGAGGCTTTTTGTTTGCTCCGCCCCGGATTTTACAAGCTCCATTATCTGCGCTAAATTTCCGGGGTCTGTTACGACCATAGCTCCCTGAGCGTTCATCTGAACAAAGAAAAAGAAGCTGCAAATAATTAATAATAAAATTCTTTTCATTTTCATAATGATGTCAGTTATTGTGTATATACTCGTTTATAGCTATTTCCATATCATGTGTTTGCTCATAGCGTTCCATAACTGCGGTATGCAATTCTCCTTCGGTCTGATAGGCAATAAACTCTTCTTTAGATGCTTCTATCCTATAAACATTCGTCCTCCCGGTGCGCCTTATCAATACTTCTCCATACTTATACCCATCTCCGGTATGCTTATTTCTGACACTCCTAAGAAGTGTCGCATCATGGCTTCCAAGATCCAAGCGGGAGATAGTGTCTTTATAGTTTTTTGTTTCAAGAAAAATGAACGTTTCCGTATTATCAATGATTGATTTTCCTTCCGGTGTTTCCGGAAATTGATTTATGGTTTGTAGAACAAGGCCCACACCACCGTTATATTTTCGGATAGCCTGCGTGTAATATTTAACTCTGCGTGTTACGTCCGGAAATTCAAGTTGTTTGGCAAACTCTTCAAAAAATACAATTCCTTTATTTTTTCGATCTCTCCAAATTGTTTTTTGTATAGCTTCCGATATTACTTGTAACATTATCGTTAACAGCAATTTATTATCTTTAATTTCGTCCAACTCAAAAATAATAAGTTTCTTTCCTACAAAATTTTCACTTTTGTCTGTTTTCTTTAGTAAGTCCGCATAAGTTCCATTGCCTATAAAATCACTTCCGGCATGCAAAAATTCATCTATCTTAAAGAACTCCTGATTATCTATACTAAGTTGTTCATATAAGGTATCCTGATTATTTTCTATAAACTTGTAAAAGCTTTCCCAGGAATGATCGTCTTCCAGATCATAATAATGAGAGATAATCTTTCTCATTGAGGTTTGCTCCAGTTCGGTTGGCTCCTGTTCCTTCTTTATTAAAGTCCATACGAATTCGCAAAGTTCCTCTATCTTCATCGCTGAAGGGGTTTCACTATCCAAGATGAAAGGATTCAGGCCCAACGGCTCCCCTTGCCTATATTTAAATATTTCGACTTGTTCCGGTGGTAACAACTTGGAAAACTTAAGATAGGAATCCCCCAGATCAATTATTACCAGAATTATATCCTGTTCCAGAAATTGCCGGAAAATGTAGTTTGCTGTAAACGATTTTCCCCGTCCTGTAGGCGCAATTATCGCGAAGTTTCTTGAAGTAATGTGTTTCTTTTTTGCATCCCAGAAGTCATATATGCGAGGTATATTGTGTATTCTGTCACATAATATTATCCCCTCTTCATCATTCTTATAATTTCCGTTGTTGATAAACAATGCTACAGCATTAGCCAAATCAATCTGATATAAGCTGGAATTATCTAAGAACGAAACATTTGTGAAAAAACTATTGTAAAAAATATTTTTTAGTCTCTCTCTTTTCGGTTTATTGGGTACGAATGAAAGCCGGTTTAAAATAGTCGTTATCTGTTGTCCTATATACTCAAATTCAGCTTCATTATCACCCCAATATATTATATTTGTGTGCCCTCGCAACTGATGGGCGTTTGAATCATCATTTATTTCATCAATTGAGGCTTGCAGTCTTTTTGCTCCTGCTTCATTAACAGGGCTAAACCTTCTTGCACCGTCTAGTTCTAAGAAATTCTTATGTATCCTGTTCATGTGAGAGCTATGCTCGTCAATAAAAATGATCTGATTATAGATATGATTGTATTTCAGGTTTAACCCTAAGCTATCCATGAATCCCTGATGGAATTTAAAATCTCCATCTTTCGACGAGAATTCCTTATCTTCTATTGAAGTATGTACACTATCCGGGAATTTCTTTTCATCAATGATTGAAATGATACCTATATTTTTATTTTCAAAAATAAACCGGTCTGATTTTGCTTCCAGTTCACTTGTATAAGCGTTCTGAAATCCATTAAAGTAAAATATCTCATAATGGTTTATCTCGTTTGCATCAAGCGGTATTAACTTAATTTGTCCCTGCCCTAAAAGTGATTGCACGCTTTTTACCGATTCAATAAATGTTTTGAGTTCCTGATCTTCCTTTTTGAAATTCTTGACTACAGGAAATTTAAAAGGGTTTTTGATATTCTCATTTTTTAAGGTATTCTTCTTTGTCCAGATAAAGAAAATGTAAGGAATGTGATTTAGATATTCTCTTCCTTTAAAATGTTTTTGAGTCGCTTTTTGCAAAAATGTATTCCCTGGTAAATCCTCCATGGAATAATTGTCTTTTAAGTATATATCGGATTTGAGAACAATTGAATTAACAGGTAGCAACCGCATTGCTTTCATCCAATCGTGAAATGCACTGTCAAAATCTCTCTCACCAAGTGAATATTTCTCTGGATATTCTATCTTATACCCTAATGCAAAATCACCATTAGCACAGATTATTTTATTTTCCTCTGTACTTAAAATCAAACTTATATCTTTTACATATACACTCATTTATTTATCAATATATTAGGTAAGTCGGTAAGAAAACTACTAAAATCTATTTTCTGAATTATGAAAAGAATAAAATATAGAGAAGTAAGTAGTAATACCACTGTTAAGAGTTTGGATATGGTTATATCAAATATTATGAAGAATATCATAAATAAAGACACTCCTAAAAAGATATAGAAAAAATCTGTTTTCAGCCCAAGTATAATAGCTTTCAGGCATACCTGTTTCTGTACTTTAATTTCCATGACTTTATTTATGTTAGTTTAATTCTTACTTTAATAGTGCGAAGTAGAATAATTCCAGGGCATAGTTATACGCCCTGGATCAATTCAAAGAGAATTGAGTAAGGAAACGTTGTGAAGTATTGTAATAATGAGAAGGTAACGTTTCCTATACATCTTTAAAGTTTTGCAGTAGATTTCAAGTATTGGTATGCACCTGTTATAGCACCGACAGCAACCACAAAAATAATAACATTTTTAACCCCGGTTTTTATGTCCCGGTTGTCACCTACAAAGTTGCCGAGGTTGAATGCCATCACAACAATAAAAACACCCAGAACAACCCAAACCCAATAACTTTCTAACTCAGTCACGATATCAGATCCGGAATTACCGAAAATTTGAGCTTTGGCCTCCTGTCCGGTAGCTGCTGCTAACCCTAAAAACATTACAAATCTCAATTTATAAGTATTTATAAATGAGCATACCGAATTCGAAATCTTTTTCATGTTGTTTTTCCATTTAAAATCCAAAAAAAATTGGATAATTATTTTACTTAACTATTATTTTTTATCTTTATATCAGGGTGTTAAGTGGAAACAGGCTCTGCTGGGGAGCAACCTGTCAGCAATAAGCACCCTGACGGTATGCAGTAATGCAATCTCTGGAGGTAGATATTCTGCCTCCTTCTTTGTATTACTGACACTGTCTATATGGCTAAGAAAACCCAATGCAAATCCTATTGTAAACAGCCTTTCCATAGCAGACTACTCTTCCTGAGAGAGCCGCAAGTTCCTCTATTAGTTTAATATAGGTGAGAGTCACAAACTGATTTAAGCAGACTTCAAAGCTGCAACAGCATGATAGTGTTGTCTCTCATGGATAAAGCTGTTTACATTATAGGATTGTATCTTATCGGACAATACATGGTACATATTCCTGTCTGCGTTTAAGTACAAAAAATATCCTGTTAACTAATTTTCGAGCTATCTTAACAATAGCTTTCTGTGCATTCATTCTTTTTCGGTATTGTTCATATGCCATGGTCATTGCCGGATCTTTTCTTATGGCTATCCAGGCAGCTTCGATTATGTAACACCGCAATATGGCATGTTTACGAACAGTAATATTACCAATGCCTTCTTTTTCTCCACTGGAATGACACATGGGTATCAAACCTATATAAGAGGCGAGTTGAGCTGCATTGGCAAAGCGACTTATATTATCTATCTCGAGCAGGAATGTAATACCAGTGGTTATTCCTATTCCCGGAACGGATGTCAGCAGACGTATTGGTTCAGCAAACACTTCACTACGCGCTATACTCCGTATTGTTCTTGTTTGCTGTAATAGCATCTCTCGAAGGCGCACAAACTGTTCGATATGTAAATCCAATGCTTGGCGGCCATATACACTGGTTAATTCTACCTCTCTAAGCCATTTCAAAAAATGCTTAGACCAATTCCCTATAGAATGACGCATAAATTTTTCAGGGATCTCTACACCATGAAAACGCAACAGGGCCTTTATACGATTCTTTTGACGTGTACTGTCTTTTACGATTGAGCTTCTTAATCTTATCAAAGATCGCATTTCCAGGATTACATCACTCGGAACATAAATACCTTTTAAGCTTCCTGAGCGTAATTCTCTGGCTAGTTTACTGCTGTCAACCGAATCGGTCTTTCGCTGCTTCTCTTTACTAATGGTCGGTACATCGGCCGGATTAACAACAATATTATTAATTCCTAAATTTATCAACCTACGGTGTATCCAGAATCCACTAAATCCAGCTTCATAAACTGCATTATAACTCGCTCCCGGATAATTTGTAGATAAAAATTTATATAAGGCCTCTGCATCTGGAGATTGGCTGAACTTTTTCAGCACTGAGTTTTCGGATAATACCGTAACCGACCAACTCTTCAAATGGACATCTATTCCTACATAAATATTTTGTCCTTTGAATGACAATTCATTTCTTTGTATTGTTTTCATAAGCTATATTATTTAGGGTAAACTTCTTTCATCTATAAAGTTAACTAAAATGATATAGCTTATCTTTTTGTTGATAATCTGTTATCCGTCGCTTCCGATTTTAAACATAGGAACTAATTTTATTATCGATTATTGTAAAAAATATTTAGCCTGGTTTAATATTGTTTCATAGTTTTGGTCTAACATGGTAGGTGTTATTTCTCTTATGGGTAAAGGAATTTCTTTCGGCGGATCTTCATAATAAAACCGGAATTTCACATCTTCCCCGGCAGAAAATTTTACAAATTCCCCAGCTTTGAGTTTAAAGAATTCATGTGCTAAAACTTTGCTCTTGTCTTTTGTCGATGTGGTTACTCTTGTTCCTCCTTTATCGGGAGATCTTAATAAATCTCCTTTACCTTTAGAAACGCTAACTTGCTGTTCTTTTATTAGTTCAAAATAGTTTTGATAATATTTAGCGGTATCAGGATCATTCACCTTACCCATGAAAATAGTAGATAGGTTTGAAAATATTTCTTTCATTCTATATTCTTTCCCTCCGAACTGAGACACTGACTGTATCTTGTCTTGAACACAATAAACAAAGGCTAGGCCAAACGAACGTAAAGTAGCTATGCGCCTGGCCAAACTCATAATTTTAATAGTCGGCGCTTCGTCAACTAAGGTAAAAGACGGCTTACGACCCCTTACGCTCATATTTGTCAGGATTGCGTCTAAAACAGTAGCCAAAATAGGAGAATAGGATGTCTCTGTTTTTCCTGGATTATTTATGATTGAAATGACTGCTCTATGATCTTCAGAATTGATATCCAACGGAAGTTCGTTGTCGCCCAGCAAATAAAACATTTCGGGACTTGCTAACTTTCTCAATGCTGCCGCTAAAGTTCCGTAAAGACTTGCTGTTTGTCTTTCGTTACTCAATCCGGTCAAAAAGACACTTCCTAAAATTTGAGCACGCTGATCTTTACATATCCAATCCACGAGTTTTTTATATGGGTTCACCAGTCGTTGTCCGCTTCTCGTCTCTATTATTTCGTGATGGTTATCGGCAGACAGGAGAAAAGCAACCAGAAACGGCAAATTACACTTATCCGGATACTCGGTTTTCAATCGCCATACTACTGCGGACATCAGGCTCTCGGTTCCTTCTCTGAAGAACTTTGCAGCATCCGAATCATCTTCTGACTGTCCTAAATTTAAAACCAATGTAGAAATAATACCGTTTACATCGGCTTCCGTCCTCATAAATACAGGATCTATCGGATTTATCCTTACACTCCTGTTTACATCATGCAAACAGAATACTTTAAAATTAATATTTTGCTCTTTGAATAAAGGATATGCAATTTCGGTTAATTCATAATCCTTATAATCGTATAGGATTCCGGCGAAATGTTTTATAGAAAAATGTTTCATCAGCCAATATATAGGGCCTGCGGATTTCCCGGCTCCACTAGCACCGAATATTGCAACCCCGGTATTTATATTTTCCAGATAAATTTTCTTTTTTTTATCCGTCAATACTTCAACAAAGAATGGAGATTCGCTTTTTTTATTTTTGGATTGATCGAAGATCAGCAATAAGAGAAAAGCCAACACTAAAGAAGGCAGAACAAGCAATATTATATAGGCCCAGTTACCACATAGACAGTCAAAACGGACAACTTTCCCGTATCTATCTGTGTATCAATATTATAATAAATTAATAGATAATATATTTTGGTTGGAGATGATATCTATCTTTTCAGTT
>JBKECE010000180.1:0-2189 GCA_047974325.1 Dysgonomonas sp.
GCTACCCGTCGTCCATTGTTGATGGATGAAGTATTGTGGGGTAAGGACGGATGGCCCTATATCGAAGGCGGTGTGCCAAGTAGTACGAAGAAAACAGCGCCATATTTTAATACAAATTAAAGAATTAAAGAGATAGTCGTTGCTAGTTTGTTTCTGTCAACGATTTATTATCAATTACAAATAACAATTTAATATTTAATTACATGAAAAAAATTTTCACTCTTTTAGCAATTACTGTGGCAACATTGTCACTTAATGCGCAGTTTGTTGATTTCAATCTTGAAATCTGGAAAGGTATTTTCGCTGCTGGAGATATTGATAATGATGGCGATTCTGATGTGATTATCAGTGGTGATGCTCCTGGAAATATTGAGAATGGGGCTATTCTTATAAACGATGGGACTGGTAGTTTTACTGCTCAAACAGGTAGTCGGGTTATCACAGCCGGACGGGGTGGCAATATCCGGTTTGGAGACATAGACGGAGACGGCGATCTGGACGTGATTTTCGCCGGTTGGGGACTCTCCAATGCTGTGAAAGCCGGAATAGCGCTCAACGATGGACAAGGCGTTTTTACCCTTGCGCCAACAGAAACTTATCCGGTTTTAGTAGCTGATAGGATAACTTCTTGTGGCTTTGCCGATTTCGATCTCAACGGTCTGCTTGATTATTATTTTTTTGGTAACGGCACTGGGACTTGCGTGATTTATTATCAGCAGACGAATGGTAGTGTTACAGCCGTAGCTACCGCTATAAAGGCGACAGCTCGGTCTACGACAGGAACCATTACCGTAGGAGATCCGATTGCATATAATTTTGTAGAACCGGAAGTTTCGGTTATCGACTTCAATAAAGATGGCTATCCAGATATTTGGATTAACGCGGCAGACCTGAATTCTGTAAATACAGGAGAACAAACTCAGCGTTTTTCCTATTTGTTTGCAAATGACGGATTTGGTATTCTGACTCAATTTTCAGGAGCCGTAGTCCCTTTCAAAAAAGCAAACGGAGATTCTCAATGGGGAGATTTTAACGGCGATGGATTTCCTGATATGTTGTTGCATGGAGACGGCTATCTTAATTCCGGAGAACAAAACGACAGGATGTACCGTATTTTTAAAAATAACAGCGGTAGTGCCATTCAGGTTGGTTGGGAACAAGAGATCGGTCGTCAAGGAAGTATGCAAAACGGTTCTATTGTAGTAGATTGGGATAACGACGGTAAGTTGGATTTGTTTGGTGGTGGATGGAACGGTAGTGCTCAGGTTACAGAATTATATACGGGCAATGACCCGTCTAATTTTACGTTTACCAAAAGTAGCTTGAATTTTCAAGGGGCCTCAGAACAAGGACTATTAGTTGCTGATCTCAATGGGGACAACAAGGTGGATCTCTTACTTAATGGTTTCTGTGCCGCTCCTATTAGTAAGCGCGCTTCCGGCTATATCTTGAATCAATCGGCAACTGCATCTGTAGTTCCCGGAGCTCCTACCGGACTTAATGCCGTAATAGACGACGGAGAAGAAGTGATGGTTACTTTTACCTGGTCTGCTCCAACAAGTGAAACAGGAAAATACGGTACTACATACAATTTATCACTAAAGAACACTATTACCGGAAAATATCTTTATAATCCTATGGCTGCTCCTGACGGGAAACGCAAAGTGGGTGGATGCATGGGGAATGTATTTACCAACAAATCGTATGAACTTTATAATCTTCCTGCCGGAAATTACGAATGGACTGTTCAGGCAATCAATGGCGCTTATTTAGGTGGCGCTTTTGCACAGACGAAAACCTTTACAATTGTAGGAGGTACTTCTACAAACGAAATTTTGGGACGTGGACATGGAGTAAATATTTTTAGTCAGGATCACAAACTTATAGTAAAAGCTTCTGATAATAAAACAAATGGACAGATTGAAGTGTACGGTATCAGTGGCAACAAGATAGTCGATAGATTTCTCTCCGAATCAACAGAATTTACTCTGCCTCAAGGCGTATATATTGTTAAAGTAGCCAGAAATGGGTATAAAGATATGGTATCCAAAGTGATTGTTCAATAAGGTAATATTCTTTATCATTGGTTTTGAAATTTACAACATCTTCCTTTCCCAAAGGGAGGTGTTGTTTGTCTTTTAATTGAACTTTACAATGACAATACTTCGTTAAACTTTAGGCACATTTAG
>JBKECE010000203.1:0-10375 GCA_047974325.1 Dysgonomonas sp.
AATGAAAAGGGTATTTTGATTTTCCCAGACAAGATCGTTTTTTATGAATTAAAATATTATATTTGGGAAACCGAATCTTTTTTTATTAATAACATAAAACAGAATATTATGAGCAGAACTAGCACTAATTTATTGTTTCTTGCGGTCGGTGCAGCCTTAGGCGCAGCCGTAACTTATGTGGCAACATCAGATCATAAGGAGGAATGGCTGGATCAGGCCGGAAAACTTATCGATAAAATAAAAGGTACTATTACAGGTACTGTTGATGAACTCGAAGAAGAAATAGACGATTTGATTGATGAAGCAGAATAGTACAGAGCAATATGAAGACATATCGGGCTTGTATGAGAAAATAAAAACAGATATTTCAAGCTACATTATCAATAAATTGAACTGGGTGAAGTTGTCGATTTATGAAAAGATAGCTATTACAAGTTCTCACATCGGATTCATAGTCATGGTTCTGTTG
Organism: Dysgonomonas sp.; assembly: GCA_047974325.1. Classification (GTDB taxonomy): domain Bacteria; phylum Bacteroidota; class Bacteroidia; order Bacteroidales; family Dysgonomonadaceae; genus QVMP01. Next base: position 470 of record JBKECE010000203.1, read on the forward strand.
CTGTGTGTCAGCATATTTTTTCTTGGAGTTATCACTCTTGGATTATTTCTTGGAGAATGGCTCGGCAGTTACGCTCTGGGATTTGGTATGATGGTATTGACTGTGTTAATTCTATTATTGATTGTTCTGCTATTTGGGAAACGTGTTCGGAAAATTATTGCCAACATTGCCGTAATGATCATTAAAAAAGTAGAATCAAATGAAGAATAAATTATCTTATCTCGAACAATTGCGACACGACAGAGCCGAATTGGAAATGTTGAGCAAAGAGCAGGAGATTCGACTCTCCGAAAGTTTTGCCTATGCAGCAAACAATTGGGGTTCGTTGCTGTTGAGATCTATTTTTCTGCCTAGCTCTAAATCAGACAGGAAAAAAAATAGTGATGGTAGTGGTACATCGTTTTTTGGTAATATATCAGATGTTGTGAGTCGTTTCTTCCCTATTGCATGGGAACTTGCTCAGCCTTATCTAATAGGATTGGCAATGAAGAAGATAAAAGGGATGTTTTCCAAACCGAAAAAAAATAAACCGAAAAATTAGTTTCTATTTATAGAAAGATAAATTTTTCTTCAACAAATATTATTTAGGCTGTTCAAATTAATTGAACAGCCTAAATGCTTTTATGTGTGTACTTATAAAACAATGCTTGCCAATTCTGCAAGTCTGCTGCGTTCACCTTTCAGCAGGTTGATATGGGCAAACAAGTCCTGTTCTTTCATTTTATCGATCATGTATGCTAATCCATTCGATTGAGAATCGAGATATGGAGAATCTATTTGTTGTAAATCACCTGTGAATATCATTTTAGTACCTTCTCCAGCCCGTGTTATGATTGTTTTTATCTCGTGAGGAGTCAGATTCTGAGCTTCGTCAATGATGCATATTGTCTGAGCAAGCGTTCTGCCCCGAATATATGCTAAGGCTTCAATTTCGAGTTTTTTCTTGAGTTGTATTTCATCCAGAGCCTTGGAATCTGCCGAACCATAAGGTAATTGGTTTTTGATTACGGACAGATTGTCGAACAGTGGTTGCATATAGGGTGCTATTTTTTCTTTTTCATCGCCCGGCAAGTAGCCTAAATCTTTATTGCTGAGAGCAACAATAGGGCGAGCCAGCAGAATCTGATCATAAATTTCGTGTTGTTTCAATGCGGAGGCCAATGCGAGCAATGTTTTTCCGGTTCCGGCTTTCCCGGTGAGTGCAACCAGCTTTATATCAGGATTGGTGAGTACTTCAAAAGCAAAAACCTGTTCTGCATTGCGAGGTTGTATGCCAAAACAGGTTTGTTTTTCTATTTTCCTTATTTTATTGGTAAAAGGATCGAACCGGACCAGCGCACTTTTCTTTCCATTTTTCAGTACGAAACATTCATTCGGATTGATTGTTTCTTCAAAATTAAATATATCTATGTCCAGTCCGTCTTGACTTGCATACAGATCATCAATGATAGACGAATCAATACCCGAAAATGTGCTATATTTTTTTTCAAACAAGTATACGTCGGCTACTTTATCGTTGATGTAATCTTCGGCCAGAAGATCAATGGAACGGGCTTTCATCCGTAGATTGATATCTTTAGATACCAATATTGTTTTGGTCTTGGGATTTCGGCTTATGATGTCTAATACTGTCGAAAGGATTTTGTGATCGGGTGTCCGTTCGAAAAATGTATGGAGTATTTTTTCCTGCATTTCACCACCAGTCTCAATGAATAATTTTCCCATATTTTCCCCGATAGGAATGCCTTTACTGAATATGCCACTATCTTCGGCGATAACATCCAACTGGCGGAGAAATTCGCGAGCATTGTAATTGATTTGCTCATTTCCTTTTTTAAACTTATCCAACTCTTCCAGCACTACGATTGGAATGTAGATGTCATTGTCTTCAAAATTGTATAAACATCGAAAGTCGTGTAAAATTACATTGGTGTCGAGAACAAAATTCTTCTTTTTACTCTTACTCATAATGAATCCTTTTTTTGTTTAATAAACGAGCTAATACCTAATATCTTTCTATACAACAATCGAGAATACTCCTTTTGTTTAAAAAGAATAATGTTTTTTTTCTGTTTTTTTCTTCTATAGCTTTATGATGCGTTTTTCATCACTACTCTTATAGGCAGATTCAATGAGCCGGATCACATTTAACATTTCGTCATGGGTTATTGCGAGAGGAAAACCGTGGCGGATATGATCGTAAATATTTTCATAAAAAAGATTGTAATTCCCTGCTAAGCTTGGATAATTTCTGCGAAACTCTTTGCCTTCTTGTTCAGAATGCAGAATGCCCCAATTTTCACTATCCTCTTCACCCCAATGCGCTTGATTAGGCATCAGGCCTTTTCTTAAATCGTCTTCTTGTCTGTCAACTCCAGACTTCACAAACGAACCAAGTGTTCCGTGCAGTATGAAGCGGGGTTCGGGTTCACGCATTAAGAAGCTGGCTTTTAATGTTATGCGTACATTTGGTGCTTTTTCAGTATTATAAAAGTGTATAACAAAATAATCATCCTTGTTGGTTCCGTTTCTGAGCGTAGCAATATCTGCAAAAATAGATTCAGGTCTGCCAAACAAGTGTAAAGCCTGATCTATGATGTGTGCACCAATGTCGTACGTGATTCCACCGCTGACAGGTTCTGTTTCTTTCCAACTGTTTTTGATATAGTTACGATAGCGTCCTATTGTGGATTCAAATTCAACAAGGTTCCCGATCAATCCCTTGTCAAGAATTTCTTTTACAGTTGAAAAGTCTGAATCCCATCTTCTGTTTTGATATGTACACAGTGTTAATCTTTTTGCTTCGGCTATTGCAATCAATTCTTCAGCTTCAGATAGAGTAGGAGTAAAAGGCTTTTCTACAATTACGTGTTTTCCCTTATTCAGAGCCATCTTTGCGTATTCGTAATGAGTGCTATCTGGTGTATTAACGATGATAAGTTCCAATTCTTCATCGTTTAGTAATTCTTCGAAGCTTCGGACTATCGTAGCCGATGGATAAAGAGTTTTTGATAAATCTTTTGAGCGTTCAACTATTTTAGAAAGTTCAAAATGTGGATTTGTACTTATGAATGGAGCATGGAATGCCTGCCCCGACAATCCGAAGGATGCCAAACCTGTTTTTATTGCTGTCATTGTTTATATATATTGGTTTCATTATCACAAAGATAAAATAAAAAGAGTTGCCGATTTTGAGGGCAACTCTTTTTTATCTGTATAAATATTATGTACTTTTTAATATCCTCTGATTGCTTTGATTCCCGGAAGAACTTTTCCTTCAATGAATTCCAACAATGCACCACCACCGGTTGAAACGTAAGAAACATCGTTTGCGAAACCGAACTTATTTACACAAGCTACAGAATCACCTCCTCCTACAAGAGAAAAAGCTCCGTGTTTTGTGGCATCAACAATTGCTTCTGCAATTGCTTTGGATCCGTGCGAAAAGTTTTCAAATTCAAACACTCCGACAGGACCATTCCAAAGAATTGTTTTTGACGATTTGATTACATCAGCCAATTCTTTTTCTCCGTCAGGACCTATGTCCAAGCCAGACCATCCATCAGGTATATCATTAGCTTTCACAACTTTGATGTTGGCATCATTACTGAAAGCATCAGCAATACGTGCATCACTGGCTAGAACGATTTTCACATTGTTAGCTTTAGCTTTCGCTACAATATCGTTTGCCACATCTAACTTGTCGTCTTCGCAAAGTGAAGAACCTATCTTACCTCCGGCAGCTTTTTCAAAAGTAAAAGCCATACCTCCGCCAATGATCAAATTATCAACTTTTGTAAGAAGGTTTTCGATAATATCTATTTTTGATGAAACTTTAGAACCTCCGATGATCGCAGTGAAAGGACGTGCTGTGTCTTTCATGATTTTGTCGACTGCATCTATTTCTTTCTGCATCAGATAGCCAAACATTTTATGTTCTGCATCAAAATAATCAGCGATTAGGGCTGTTGAAGCATGAGCGCGATGAGCTGTTCCAAACGCATCATTTACATACACATCGGCATAGGAAGCCAAGGTTTTTGTAAATTCTTTTTGTTTTTCTTTTATTTCTTTTTTTGCTGCGGCCTTCACTTCGTCCGAAGCATCTTCTGCCAATCCACGTGGTTTTCCTTCTTCTTCTGCATAGAATCTAAGATTTTCCAATAATAGAGCTTCACCTGGATGGAGTGCTGCTGCTTTCATTGCAGCTTCTTCGCTAGCACAGTCTGATGCAAATTGTACATCTATGCCTAAAAGTTTAGATATATGCCCTAAAATATGCTTTAAAGAATATTTGTCTTCCACACCTTTTGGTCTGCCAAGGTGAGAACCTATGATCGGACTACCTCCATCAGCAAGAATTTTTTTCAATGTAGGCAGAGCAGCACGAATACGAGTATCATCAGTGATGTTGAAATCGGCATCCAATGGCACATTGAAATCGACTCTCACAAAAGCCTTTTTACCGGCAAAATTAAATTTGTCAATTGTAATCATAACCTTTTGTTATTAAAATTTTATAGATATCTTGAATATTAAATTTCTATTTTAGTGTCAAGCTCTTTTTTAAAGCGACACAAATATACAAAATTAAGTTCAAGATAATTGGACTGAAAATGAAATAAATGTAAACTTTTTGTTCTGATTTTGGATGTGTAATCCCGGATAAATATTCTGTTCTGAATTTGTTATTTAGAGTTTGCATTTTGCAAAAAAAGACTGTCTGACACATTTGTCAAACAGTCTTCTTATCATGATTGTGATTATACTTTATTTTTTCTTTTTATTGGCAGTTCCTTTGGCATTGGCTCGTGCTTGCTGTTGTTGCAATCTCTGAGCTTCCTCTAATCTGGCCATGAATCCACTTTTCTTTTTAGGCTTTTGTTTATTTGCTTCGAGTTTTGCCAATACTTTATCTTCATTGATTGCATATCTGAATCCAAGAGTCAGCAAGATAGTTATCAATGTGGAAATGAAGTAGTAATAGGAGAGTCCGGCAGGATATTCATTCAAAACAACCAAAAAGAATACCGGCATCAGATACATCATCCATTTCATGCCAGGCATTTGCTGTTGGCCTGTGTTGGTTGCATCCATATTGAATTTTGTGTATACAATGTTGGTCGCGGTCATTAATAAACAGAACAGACTGATATGATTGCCGAAAGCCCAGGAAATAATTGGTATATTTCCACTCCATTCTATGATTGCATCATACGTAGAAAGGTCGCTGGCCCAGAGGAAACTCTGATGGCGCAATTCGATAGCTGATGGGAAAAATGCGAATAGAGCTAATAGAATGGGCATCTGCAACAACATTGGGATACAACCTGCCATTGGATTTACTCCTGCTTTGTTGTAAAGAGCCATTGTTGCTTGCTGCTTTTCTACGGCTTGCTCCTGTTTGGGATATTTAGCACTTAGTTCTTCTATCTGAGGACGTAACACACGCATCTTGGCAGATGACATAAAGGATTTGAACGTGAGTGGCGATATGATGAGTTTTACGATAACGGTTAGTAACAATATTACCAAACCAATATTCATTCCTGCAGAGTTCAACAGAGAGAACAAAGGTATTACAAAATACTGATTTATCCAGCGGAACAATGTCCAACCGAGCGGAATCAATTTGTCTATATCCAACTGTTTTTCTTTATCTTTTACTCCGTCATCAAAGCTTTTCAACAGATTGTATTGCAAAGGGCCGGCAAAAATCTTATATCCTGTTTTCAGCACATTATTATTTTCGAGGCTAACCGGCGCATAAAGTGTTGCCTCAAAGTTTTTCAAATCATTTTTCTGAACTTCTGTGTTCAGCATTTTGGTGTCGAGGACAGATGTTTCGAATGGATTATCCCCGATGATAATCGTTGCAAAAAACTGATCTTTAAATGCAACCCATTTCACCGGATTTGAAACCTCTTCGTTTTTGTCTTTGTTGTTTGCAAATTCTTCAACATCCTGACCTTCTAATTTATAAAACATGCTTGAATAGCGCTGTTCATTTTTTATACTTTTTTCTTTCCGGCTTAAGGTCTGTTTCCAGTTGAGTACAAATGTATTCTGACTTTCCCTACTCAATATGTCTTGCATCTGAACGGCTACGATATCAAAATCGATCATGTAGCTGTTGGGTGCAATGGTATAAATATAATCGAGATGTTTGTTCTCGTTATATGATAGTCTCATTACAAGAGATCTTCCGTCTTGTCCTAATATTGGGGTGAAATAGGCTTCTCCTGTATTGAGTTTTTGGCCTGATTTGTTTTCTAATTGCAGAGCCATTGAATTGTTATGCCCGAATAGTTTAAGCGAATCACCTTTATAGTCGGAATAGCCTTTCAATTGTATATTTACGATTTGACCTCCTTTTGTGGAGAAATCAATCTTTAACTTATCATTCTCAATGCTTACTATTTTTTCTTCAGGTGTGGCATTTGATATTGTAGAGGATGCAGGGATGCTTGCAGAATCTGTCGCTACAGAACTGGAGTCTGTTGGTGTGGTTGTTTGAGTATTGGCAGAACCTGTGAAAAAGTTGTTTATATCTGCTTTCTCATCTGTTTTAGGACTGTTTTCCGTACTCTTTTCTGCTTCCTTTTTGGCTGCTGTTTTTATTTGTTGTTCTTGCTGCCTGCTGATAGAGTCTTGCTGCTCTTGAAGAGTTGCTTCTTCTTTTTGTTGCGAATTGGTGTACATCGTAAATCCGATTACGACTGCAATAATCAGAAGAAAGCCAATGATGGTGTTCTTATCCATTAACTGAAACTAGGTGGTTAGTACTTATTTATTTTTCTCTTTTTTATTTTCTACAACTGCTTTTATAAAGCTCATAAATAAAGGATTTGGACGCAACACTGTGCTGTTGTATTCAGGGTGATACTGTGTTCCCAGATACCAGGTGAGTGATGGAACTTCGACCACCTCGACCAATCCTGTGTCCGGATTTATTCCCGTGCATTTCATTCCTGCATCTTCAAATTGCTGGCGATACTCGCTATTGAACTCAAAGCGATGGCGGTGACGTTCTTCCACCATATCTTGCCCATAAGCGGAACGAACTAAAGATTTCGGACTCAATACACATTTATATGCCCCTAATCTCATAGATCCACCCATATTGGTGATGTTCTTTTGTTCTTCCATCAAGTCGATGACTTTATCAGGAGAATTGGGGTTCATCTCGGTCGAATTTGCATCTTTTAGTCCCATAACATTCCGTGCATATTCTATGACCATACACTGCATTCCCAAGCATATTCCAAAAGTTGGTATATTATGTTCCCTTGAATATTTTAGAGCCACAAATTTTCCTTCGATGCCTCTTTGCCCAAATCCGGGAGCAATAATTATGCCATCCATTTTAGATAGTAAATTTGCTACATCGTTTTCGGTTATTTTGTCAGATTGGATAAAATGCAGATCTAGCTTTCTGTCGTTGTATGTGGTGGCTTGCAGCAAAGATTCATTGATTGACTTGTAGGCATCCTGTAATTCTACATATTTGCCAACAAGTCCAATTTTGACTGTTTCCTTTGCATTTTTTTTCTTATCCAGAAAATCACGCCAAGATTTTAAGTTTGGTTTATCTTCGATGGGCATTCCCATCTTTCGGAGCACAATTTCGTCCATACCTTGTTCTTGCATCACCAAAGGAACTTCATATATCGTGGGCACATCGACCGATTGCACGACGGCATCGACTTCGACATTACAAAACAGAGCCACTTTCTTTAAAATATCTTTGTTGAGCCAATGCTCGGTACGAAGTACCAGCATATCAGGTTGTATGCCGGATTCCTGAAGCTGCTTCACGGAGTGCTGGGTAGGTTTCGTTTTCACTTCTTTTGCTGCGGCTATGTAAGGAACATAAGTTAAATGTATGCACATACAGTTTTTTCCTAGTTCCCAGCGCAATTGTCGCACACTTTCTATGAATGGCAATGATTCTATGTCGCCGACTGTTCCGCCTATTTCTGTGATCACAAAATCGTATTTATATTTAGCGCCAAGCAATTTAATGTTCCGGCGGATTTCGTCCGTGATATGCGGTATTATCTGAACTGTCTTTCCTAAATAGTCACCTCGGCGTTCCTTGTTTATCACGGTCTGATAAATGCGCCCAGTGGTGATGTTGTTGTCTCTGTGCGTTGGTTGGTTCAAAAAACGCTCATAGTGTCCAAGGTCTAGGTCTGCTTCGTGTCCGTCTTCCGTCACGTAGCACTCGCCATGTTCATAGGGGTTTAATGTACCCGGATCAATATTGATATATGGATCCAATTTTTGGATTGTAACTTTGTAGCCTCTGGCTTGTAGTAATTTTCCTAGTGAAGATGCAATAATTCCTTTTCCTAATGACGAAATTACTCCTCCTGTAACAAATATATACTTAGTATCGCTCACCATTTCCCTTTTTATGAATACGATTGATTAAGAAAACGCAAAAATACAAAAAATATAGCGATTTATGTGGATAAATATAGTACAGTTTGTTAATTTTTTAGATCAAGTATATTTATGGTAGCATCCGAGCCAAAAATATTTATCTAATAATATAACTTAACTTTTTTTTTGAACCAAAATGTAAAAACCAGACAATTAATATGCATCTTTTATAATATCTTTGTTAAGCTTTGAAGAAACTAATTTAATCTAATATAATAAACTAAACCCTAATCTCTATCATGAACAAAGAAGAACAGATCCGGCTGTTGGATGCAAAGAAATTTGCAGCAAAGTTGGATGGCAAAGAAATTTCGCTTTACACGCTCACCTCAGGTGATGGTATAACAATGCAGATCACCAATTTTGGAGGAAGAGTGATCTCCCTATGGGCGCCTGATAAAAATGGTGATTATCAGGATATTGTTGTCGGTTATGAAAATATAGACCGATATTTGAACAATACAGGAGAACGTTTTCTCGGCACAGTTGTCGGTCGTTATGCTAACCGGATTGCTAACGGAAAATTCTCTCTCGATGGCATTGAATATACATTGCCTCAGAATAATGCTACAAACTGTTTGCATGGTGGTCTCAAAGGTTTGGACACACAGGCATGGAATGTGGACAAAGTGACTGACAATGAAATCCACTTTTCCTTCACATCTCCAGATGGTGCAGAAGGGTTTCCTGGAACCGTGAAATTTAAAATGGCATATACTTTAACTCCTGACAATGAATTTAAAATAACCTATGAGGCTGAGACAGATAACCCGACTGTGGTCAATTTGTCGCATCACTCCTATTTCAATCTGAAAGGAGAGGGAAACGGCACAATCGAAGACAATATAATGACTATCAATGCCAGCAACATCACCCCGATGGACGAAGTATCAGTTCCATATGGAACTCTGATGCCGGTGGATGGAACTCCTTTCGATTTCAGGACTCCTCATATTATTGGAGACCGTATCAATGCGGATGATGAACAGATCAGGAACGGTGCAGGTTATGATCATAATTTTGTTATTGATAAAAAAATAAAAAATGAAGTAGAACTGGCCGCAACTGTTTATGAACCCAATTCCGGACGAATCTTGGAAGTTTATACAGATCAGCCCGGAGTGCAGTTCTATTCGAGTAATTGGTTTGACGGATCATTTAATGGTAAATGTGGCAAAGCGATTAAGAGAAGAGAAGCCTTCGCTCTGGAGACGCAAAAATTTCCGGATAGCCCGAACAAACCCGATTTTCCGACAACACGCCTCAATCCAGGAGAAGTATATAAACAAACATGTATTTATAAATTTCTAACTAAATAATTTATCATAAAAACATTGGAATAACTATGGACTTAACTCAATTGAAAGAAAAATTCAAGAGCCTCTACGGTGAAGGCGGCTCGCTGTATACCTCACCGGGACGCATCAACCTGATAGGAGAACACACCGATTATAACGG
>JBKECE010000219.1:0-18573 GCA_047974325.1 Dysgonomonas sp.
AATACAGGATACATTATTTTATTTCTGGAAAATAGTTCATCATATTTATTTTTCCCGTTCATAATTATTGAATTTGGCATATATTCTCACTTTAGTGTAGGCTCTGTCATATTTTATTAGAATCCTGAAATTTTGCATAAAGATAAATAATGTTCATTCACCAATGGTTTGTTTCGGGAGAAAACAACTTAAAGCAGATTTTGAAGAAAAAAGAGAACCGCGATCTTCAAGATATCGGAACAGGTGGGATCTCATTGTTTCCATCAATAATGAGCACCAGATTGTCTTTCAACTGTGATATGGTCTGATGCAGCACCGGATGGATCACATTAGCAGCAATATCGGCTAGAGGAAATAATACAAAACTTCGGGTGTGAAGTTGTGGATGTGGCAATATCAGATGTTGGTGTTCTGCAATCAAACTATCGAATAAGAGCAAATCAATATCAATGAGGCGGTCGGCATATACACCACCTAGCGATTTCGATATTCTTCCCATTTCGCGCTCTATGGATTGTGTCTTCTCTAAAACATCGAGTGGCTGCAAATTTGTTTTCACATGGCAGGCTGCATTTATAAAGATATTTTCCGACTCAAAACCCATGGGTTTTGTTTCATAGAGAGAAGATAGGGCTATCACTCTACCGATTTGCTTCTCTATAGCCAGAACGGCTTTTTGTATGATTTCTTTTTTATTCCCAAGATTGCTACCTAATCCAAGATACAGGTCATGCATATTTTTTGTGGTGGACATTCTATTTAACTATATTTATTTCAAGTGCAAAGATACGGTTTTCATTATCGGATGTTAATTGAGATACTTCTTTATTCAAGAGATATTAATTTTTTCATCAAATCATTAACAAGGGTTAATAATATAAAGGCAATTTAATCTTTTTCGATGCTTTCACATCTAAGATACAAACGAATTTTAGTATTCACAAGATATACTTACAATTATGAAAAAGCTAATATTACTCTTCGCATTAATGGTCGGTACTGCTAGTTATTATACAGCGGACGCCCAAAATATAAGTGTAAATATCAATATCAACAGCCAACCTTCTTGGGGACCTGTCGGTTATGATTATGTTGATTATTACTATATTCCCGATTTGAATATCTACTATAACGTAAACCTTTCTTTATTCTATTATTGGAACAGGGATAGATGGATTTATTCCAGATATTTACCTTACAGATATCGTCATTATGATTTATTTGGAATGTACAAAATAGTGATAAACAGGCCAGATCCATGGTTGTATAATCGCACTCACAGAAGAGAATATGCCCAATATAGAGGTCGTCACGATCAGATTGAAATTCGATCAAGTAACGATAATCGATATAGAGAAAGCCGGAACAACAATATATCGTGGACAAACCCAAACCGGCGGTCAGATAATAACAATAACGGCAGATCTACAGGTAGTAGCAGATCGACCAATAGTTATAACAATATGGATAATAGAAGCACCGGACGAGCCTCGGGTCAGAATGGACAGAGATCAAATTCGGACGCTATCCAACCACGAGATAATTCGCGCCAACAGACAAGCCGTTCAAATAATGCGCCGTCTAGTGTTAATAACGAAAGAACAAATAGTCAGAATAGAATGAACTCCGGATCAGGTGCAGCAACGTCATCGCGCTCAAGCGAGAGTTCTAGACAGTCAACAATGTCCCGTTCGGAAAGCGGTACAATGAGCAGAGGTTCTGGTCAGAGTGGCAGGTCTTCTAATAATACAAGCCGATCTTCCTCTTCTGATAGAGATGCTTCAACTCAACGTTCATCAAGCAGATCAGGGCGATAGAGGTTTCAGTAATTGGTAATATAGGTTATGCTATAAGAGCCTTTCTTCTTTAAGAAAGGCTCTTATTTTGTGGATAAAAAAAAATTTCAATCATTTTCATCCAAAAAGAAAATATCTTCGAGTGGTTTTTCAAATGTCTTTGCTATTTTCAGAGCCAATACGGTTGATGGTACGTATTTATTTGCTTCCATCGCATTGATTGTCTGTCTGCTCACCGAAACCAATCTGGCAAGATCTTCCTGCGTCAGATTTTTTATGGCACGTTCTATTTTTATGTTATTTTTCATTCAATCTATCTTTGCGTGAATATTTGAATAACAGCAAATTAAATACAACAATAAAGATTATGAGCACTGTGAACATGTTGTAATAAAGAATCTCCAGAAAGTTAATTCCATAGACAAATATAGTAGTTAAAATCAGAAATAAATAATTGACAAAAACAGCCCAAAGAAGTGAATTGAGCCTCAGTCGGGCAATAAACTCATCTTCTACTCTCTCGCGGGAAAAAGCAATCATCAGTCCGCCAATAATCAACAAGAGGGTTGTGATAGTAAGAGTTACATCTATTTTTTCATAGAAGGAAATTTTCCAGGAATTCTCCGAAAATAAATTTGCTCCGAATATGAAAGGCATTTTTACATCAATAGGGTGATTCAGGCAATTGTTCATAATATAGCCGAACGATAATCCGATAAGTACAATTATGCATCCAATCCACTTGCATTTGTGAGGAAATAAGAATTTTGTTTTCATAGATTTTAAGTTTGGATATTAAATATCTACAAATGTAAAATATTTTTTACATAAAGACAAATATTTATTACATTTTATTCCATCATTATCTATCAGATATATTTTCACTCTACGTACTGATCCCTAGGATGATCTTTATTCTGACTGAGGTCGTATAAATAAACATCAGGTTCAAAAAGAAAAGCAGCAGAAAGTTAACCTTTCTGCTGCTTACGAGAATTATTATTCTGATTTTAAAATAATTCGGAATGTATTATATTTATTAAATCCAACGAACATAAGCAAAATCCATTCTGTGAGGCAGATCAGGATTGTTTGGATAGATTCTGTATGCATATTTGTATGCACCGGTATGATTTGTCTTTTCATTCTTGCTGAAATACAGCTTGGAGCCCTCTGTTTTCACCAAGTTGAAAGGAATGGCCTCGATGAAAGTCTCTCGGTTTGTTTTACTGTCGTATTTAATCAGCACGGTTTCAATGCCAAGATCTCCCACCATGTCTTTTTTGTCAATCACAATTTCTATAGACACTTCGTCACCCTCAAATTTATTGATCTGTGCGGTTGCCACAGGATCTTGCCCATTAATTTTGATAGATTCCACAGTGAAATTATCCCATTTTGCGGCAACATCTTCTTTCCATGAAGCTAGTTCTTTTGCTTTTGCAAAATTGTTAGCTGCCACAAATTGATGGCGTTTGGCACTTGGTTTATAGAATCTTTCAATGTAATCATCTATCATGCGCTTTGTTGTATAAGTAGGAGCCACATTGGCGATGCAATTTTTCACGTATTGTATCCAATCGGGCGAATATCCTTTCGTATTGCGGGCATAATAGAGCGGCAATATCTGGTTCTCGAAAGTCGAATAGATGGTTGCAGCATCAAGTTCATCCTGAAAACCTTGGTTTTCATAACTTCTCTTATCTGTCAGTGCCCAACCTGCACCTTCTTCATATCCTTCATACCACCATCCATCAAGTACAGAAAAATTGAGTACACCGTTCATCACGGCCTTTTCGCCTGATGTTCCAGATGCTTCGAGGGGTCTGGTAGGTGTGTTCAACCATATATCGACACCCGAAATCATCCGTTTTGCCAATTGCATATCATAGTTTTCAAGGAAAATAATTTTTCCCATAAATTCCGGCATACGCGATATTTCGATGATCTTCTTGATCAAGCCTTGACCTGCTCCATCGGCAGGGTGAGCTTTTCCTGTGAAAAGGAACTGGATTGGACGATCAGGGTTGTTCACCAGTTTAGACAAACGTTCCAAATCTGTGAATAGGAGATGTGCACGTTTATATGTGGCAAAACGGCGACCAAAACCAACCAAAAGTGCATCAGGATTCACTTTGTCTACAATAGATAAGACATGTTTTGGATCAGTTTGATTTTTGATCCAACCTTCTCTCAGATATTCTTTAACATACTTGATCAGGCGATTCTTCAAATTGGTTCTCAGCGCCCAGATTTCTTCGTCCGGTACATCTTGTATTGTTTTCCAGATTTCTTTATTGGACTGATCGGTATAGAATTTTTTACTGAAATTATTTTCATACAAAACTTTTGCTTCTTTTGATGCCCATGTTGGCATGTGTACACCATTTGTTACATAACCCACGTGGAGTTCTTCAGGAAAATATCCACTCCATATCGGTTGGAACATTTCGCGAGAAACAATTCCGTGCAAATAACTTACACCATTTGCCTGGTAGCAGGTGTTTAAGGCAAATGTGCTCATACAGAATTTTTCGTTCGATCCGGGTGCTTCGCGTCCCATATCAATAAATTCTTGCCACGAAATGCCTAAACGGGCAGGGTAGCTACCCATATATTTTCCTAGCAGTCCTTCTTCAAAGTAATCGTGACCTGCGGCAACAGGTGTATGCACTGTATACAGTCCTGAAGCTCTCACGACTTCCAAAGCTTGATTGAATGTAAGTCCTTTTTTCTCAATTAGGTCTAAAAGGCGTTGCACGTTTATGAAAGCGGCATGACCTTCGTTGCAGTGATAGATTTCTTTTTCAATGCCTAGTTTTGTGAGCAATTGAATACCACCAAGTCCGAGAAGATATTCTTGTTTCAGACGGTTTTCAACATCACCTCCATAGAGTTGGTGTGTGATAGGACGGTCATATTCACTGTTACGGTCAAGATCTGTATCGAGAAGATAAAGAGGCACACGGCCTACATTGACTTTCCATACATAGCAATAAATGTCTCTTCCGGGATAAGGCACTGCTAATATCATAGGCGTTCCGTCTGAGTCCAGAATCTGTTCCAGAGGCAAAGTCCCAAAATTTTGTGCTTCATAGTTCGCCACTTGCTGACCATCAGGAGACAGCGTTTGTGTAAAATATCCGTATTTATATAAAAATCCAACACCAGTCAAATCTACATGGCTGTCGCTGGCTTCTTTTAGATAGTCTCCTGCTAAAACACCTAAACCACCGGAATATATCTTGAGAATGTGTGTAAAACCATATTCCATGCTGAAATATGCAACAGAAGTCTTGGAAGGATCAACTCCTTCCGACATATATTTCTCAAAGTCTTTAAAGACTTTGTTGGCTTTAGCCATTAAGTCTTTATTTTTTATTATATCTTGTTCTCTTTCCGCAGAAAGATTTTGAATGAGAATAACAGGGTTATGCCCTGATTCTTTCCATATTTTAGGATCTAATTCTTCAAAAAGCTCAGTAGCCTCATTATTCCACACCCACCAAAGGTTGCGGACTAATTTTTCTAATGGTTCCAATTCTTTTGGTAGTCTTGCTTGTGCGTACACATCTTTCCATACCGGAGAATTTACTTTACTTGTCTGAATCTTCATAATATAAATAATTAATTTCTAATATCTTAAAACTAGTAGTGTTTGCAAATATAATAAAACTCGGCACTCTTCAAACAAAAGGGCAAGAATTATCTCATATTTTATTTATGCAATGCTTTGTGGTAAGCTTCCTCATAGAATTTGTAAAAATGCTCCCAATCAGCAATATTCGCTTTCTCCAAACTGTGTTGTTTTGTCTGTTTTATTTCTTCGGCAGTCATTTGTGAAAGTTCACAGATTGCATCACAAATGCGCACTGAGACGTGAACAAAATTATCATCATTTCGTGTGGTGACACGTATTCCATTTGCAATAGAACCGCAATCCCCGATTTCTTTTGCCCATACCCCGAATCCAGCCAATGTGGTTGTCTGTGTGGGCACAGAAAATGCAACGCTTTCATGCGGAGTGTATCCCCAAGGTTCATAATATGAAGGGAAGAATGTTGCATCCAGACCGATGAGCAGATCGTAATAGGAAAGATTGAATATGCCGTCAGTCCCATTCAGATAGGATGGAACGAAAACGATTTTCACTTTGCTAAAATGCTCGGTAAGTTGAAGATATTTGATCTGATTGATCACAGGATCGCTTTCTTCCTGATGCAAATTGTGCGTGATGAAAGGATTGGCGAGAGGTGTTGTGAACTCGTCTGCAGAACCTAACCGATCAATCAAATCTTGACGTGGTGACTCTACCCATGCCGGAACCATGATAAAAGCAATGACTTCTTTTTCAAGCTTTTGGAGATATTTCACCCTGTTGAGTGCATCAATGAAGACATCAATACCCTTGTTTCTGTATTCATAACGTCCACTTGTTGCAATCAATAGAGCATCTTTCGAGATTTTTTGACCGATGAGTTTTTCCGTAACAGTAATTAACTTTTTGCGCGCGGCATTTCTTTTTGTGGTATAAGCTCTACCAGTTGGCACAAAATCCTTTTCAAAACCGTTGGGTGTGACCAATGGTTTACATTGTAGCAATTGAGTGGCTTCTTGTTGAGTTATTCCACTTACGGTGGTAAAACAATCGGCTTGTTGTGCAGCTGTTTTTTCGACTGAATGTTTGGATACAACATTTAGCTCCTGTGCCATTTGGTCTCCATTGTAAGCAAGCAGTTCAGAATACAGATATTTTCCATTGAAAGCAATGGAACGCCCAACAGTTGTGGCATGTGTTGTGAAAACGGTTGCGACTTTGGGCAATTTATCTTTAACATAGAGCAATCCCATACCCATCATCCATTCATCGAAATGTGCAACGACTGCTTTTTTGTCTAATTGGTGGAATTTATAAAAACTTTCTATCACACGGCCTGTTGCGTATGCAAACATACAAGCTTCGTCATAGTCTCCATAGGCAGGTAAAGAATTAACACCGAACTTACTCCACATATCACCATAGATTTCGTCTTTTTTTTCAAAGAATTGCTCAAAATCTACAAGAATAGTTTTGGGTTTTCCCGGCACATTCCAATAGCCTAACTTTATTTTTAAATTGTCCTGCTCTGTGGCATGTTTGTGCCAATCGGGGAGGAGTTTCTGATCTTCAATGAACCAAGGGCTCTCGGAGGTTTTCCATATATCGGGTCCTATAAACAAAACGTTTTCATTGTAAGCACATTGCATTGTTTTAGCTTTTGATGACAATACGGTATAGATTCCGCCTACTTTATTGCAAACTTCCCAGCTTGATTCAAATACGTAATCGGGGCTAATTGTGTCATTTTTAGCTTGTTTTTTAGCCATATCAAAATTTAGTTTAGTGTCTTTTTACAAGGATACAAAGGTAATATTTAATTTAAAAAGTTTTGTTGTTTATCGTCCAAATATCTTTTTTGTAACTTTGCCCGGAAAAGAAACGGTTTTCTTGTAAACGAATACTTATTTTAAATCAGAATATATGAGTAGCAGACGGTCTTTGAAAAAGAAAGTGAATGAATCTATCATTCTATTATATACCGAATGTGTTTTCTACAAAGCATTTGTGGTGGATGCAAAGAGGGGTGAAGCTGACAATTTGATAACTGAACTAAACGATGCCCACAACGATCTTCTGAATAAGATTGCCGGAGGTAAAAATATTGCGAAGGAAAAACGCAAGAAATATTACAAGGATCTGAAAAAGGATCTGAGGCAGACCATCAACATGATTGGTAATAAAATTGGTAAACTATAGACAAGCAAGAATGAGAAAATTTTATAAATTTATTTTGAAAGTTTTAGGTTGGAAGATTGAAGAAGAAATAAATATCCCTTCAAAATGTATATTTTGTGTTGCCCCACATACCAGCAATTGGGATTTGGTTTTAGGAAAAATAATATATGCTTCGACCGGTCAAAAATCTAACTTTCTGATCAAAAAGTCTTGGTTTTTTTTTCCAATGAATATACTCTTCAAAGCTATTGGCGGAATTCCTGTTGATCGTAGCAGGCACACATCTCTCACAGATCAGCTTGCCGAAGAATTCAACAAGAGAGAACGGTTTCAGTTGGCTGTGACACCTGAAGGAACGCGCAAGCATAATACTGAATGGAAAAAAGGATTTTATTATATCGCATTGGCTGCAAAAGTGCCTATCGTGATTGTTATTTTGGACTATAAAGACAAAACCGTCTATTTTAAAGATTTGTTTTATCCGTCCGGCAATATAGATGAAGATATGCCTCTAATAAAAGCATATTACAAAAATGCAAAGGGACGTCATCCTGAACTGTTTTCGGAAAATGGTAAATGATTATGAGAGTGACTCTTTTTCAGACTGATATCTTCTGGGAGGACAAATTGCGTAATTTAGCAAATATAGAATCCGGATTGCAATCGTTGAGAGGAAAGACAGATCTGATTGTTTTGCCCGAAATGTTTACAACCGGTTTTTCGATGAACAGTAGAAATTTGTCGGAAGAAAATTCAGGAAATACGATATCCACGATCAAGCGCTGGGCTAAAGACTTAGACACTGCCATTTGCGGAAGTCATATAGCAAAAGAAAACGGAAGATATTTTAATCGCGGTTTTTTTATTACACCGCATAGTGAATACTATTATGATAAACGGCATCTTTTCAGAATGGGCGAAGAAAAGAATTATTTTGAAGCCGGTTCGGAACGTTTAATCGTGAAATATAAGGAGTTCAATATTTGTTTGCAAATATGTTATGACCTAAGATTTCCTGTTTGGGCACGTAATGTGAACAATGAATACGACCTTTTGATCTATGTTGCCAATTGGCCGGAATCTAGGATATTTGTCTGGCAAAACCTGCTCATAGCTCGTGCTTTAGAGAATATGAGTTACGTTTGCGGTGTGAATCGTATTGGTAAAGATGGTAATGATTTGAAATATAACGGGATGTCAGCACTGATCAGTCCGAGAGGAAAAGCAATATCTTCAG
The DNA here is from genome assembly GCA_047974325.1 of Dysgonomonas sp. GTDB lineage: Bacteria > Bacteroidota > Bacteroidia > Bacteroidales > Dysgonomonadaceae > QVMP01. The sequence goes on from JBKECE010000219.1 coordinate 8,810, forward strand.
TGAAAGACTCCGTTGAATGGATCGAAACCGTTGAAATTGATAGGGAAGAACTGGAACTGTTCCGGAAAAAATTTCCGGTTTGGAAAGATGCGGACAATTTTAAAATTCTAAAATAGAAGAAGGATTGGCTTAGGGAAAGATTGAGGTTTGTTTACATACTTTCCTGCACAAAAATGAAATCGAAAACAAAATAAATTTCATAGAAATGCCCAGGATATATAGATTTACAAAAATAGGATCGATCATATTGTCCAAAGTGCTACATCACAATGGGCATGGAGTGCATTCTCCTTTTGTCTTTTCATTGATAACCAAAGTGATAGGTGAAACATCCCATTATTATGCCTACAAAGATATCAGAAACTACCTGCAAAAACAGAAATCTCAAAAGCGAGGTGATGAAAAGTATGACAGACTGGTTTTTAGGCTTGTCAATCACTTTAAGGCACAAAACATATTGGAATTAGGTTCCGGTTCAGGTCTTACATCACTCTATGCCACAGCACCATCAGGAAAAACCGTGTGCTATTGCGTGGAACTCTCAGAAAAAAAAAGAAAATATGCCGAATCATTATATCGGAGCTATAACCGTAAAATAGTGTTGCAGGCAGATCTGTTTACTAAAACAGAAGAAAAAAAAGACTGTATAATTGTCAATCTGGACAATTATCCGCTCACTTATGAATGGTTTTATGAGCACCTGTTTCCGCTTTGTTCTGAAAAAACTTTTATAATATTGAAAGGCATCCGAACAAAAAGACAAAACCAAGTGTTATGGAGAAAACTAAAGCGAAACCAGAGCATTAGTGTTTCTATAGATATGTTTAACACAGGAATCCTGTTTTTCAATAAGAAGCTGTATAAGCGGAATTACAGGCTCAATTTTTAAACAACCAAGTGATGAAAAAAAGTCAGGTGTATACAAAAACAGGCGATGAAGGCAAGACTTCATTAGTAGGTGGCACACGGGTCGAAAAATCCCATGTACGTCTAAATGCTTACGGAACAATTGATGAACTGAATTCTTTTGTAGGGTTGCTAATTTGCCAGATAAAAGATGAGAACACATTGAAGGTGTTATCATTTATTCAGAATAAATTATTCACAGTAGGATCTTATCTGGCCACGGAAACAGAATCTAAAGCTCCGATGGATGCCAGCATTGTAAAAGATGAAGACATTACTCTGCTCGAAAACGAAATGGACAAAATAGACAGTGAATTACCCAAGATAAGGCAATTTGTTTTGCCCGGAGGAAGTGAAGCCGCAGCACGGGCTCATATTTGCCGGACTGTGTGTAGGAGAGGTGAGCGTTGCATCTATCTGGTAAAAGAAAAATATCCAGTCGATCCTAATGTGTCTAAATTCATAAATCGGCTTTCGGACTACTTTTTCTTAATAGCAAGACAAGAATGTAACAAAAATGGGAAAGAAATATTTTGGGACACATCTTGTATATCCTAAATATTATTTTACTTTTGCGAAATTAAATTTATAATAGACACAAATTTATAATTTTAGGAATATGTATTGGACTTTAGAATTAGCATCAAAACTGGAAGACGCACCATGGCCTGCGTCAAAGGAAGAATTGATTGATTATGCTCAACGCTCAGGTGCACCTCTTGAGGTTATAGAAAACCTGCAAGAGTTGGAGGATGAAGGTGAAATATACGATACGATAGAAGATATATGGCCTGATTATCCAAGTAAAGAAGATTTTTTCTTTAACGAGGATGAGTATTGAATTATAAAAGGCTGTAGAAGGCTTTAGAATAAATGTGATAGAAAAAGAGATTAAGGTATCAGTCATTGCCTTAATCTCTTTTTTATATTTCACGGAAGGATATTCTATAGAAAAATTAATTTAATATCAACTTATATATCTTTGTTCCAATTTTTAGAACGTACACTCCTGAAGTTAGATCTCGGCGTGAAATCTGAACGGGATTGGCATCGATTTTTTTCGAAACGATTGGTTGTCCGGTCATATTGAATAAAACAATATTATCATTTATCGGAGCTGTTGTGTAGATATTAATATTTTCATTGTCAACAAAGATATTTACTATGTCGATTGTGCTACTAATAATTGGATTGGAACCTGTTGTCAATAAATAGATTTTATTTGACTCCATAGAGTAGACACTCCCATTATGACCTCTTACTGTATAAGAATAATTTGTATGTGAATCCAATCCATTTATCGTATACAAGAGTTCATTTTGGGTATCTTTATCTTCAAATATCTTTTCGGAGGCAGGAAGATTGGCATAAATTATCTTTATGTCGTCGATGGCCACATTACCTGCCGATTTCTGATGTAGGATTTTGATCGCTTTGGCATCGGGGATTTCATCATAAAGAACAGATACCAGACTTCCTTCAGTGGAACTAATGAGAGGGGTTATTGTTTTAGCCAATATCCATTCATTTTCTTTAAGTATGTATATAAGTAATTTATTATCACCATCTGTCAGAAGTCCTCTATACCAGAATTCAAATTCTTTTATAGGCTGATCATAGACCGGCGATTGAATATATTGCCCATCTCCCAGACGTAAAGCAGGTGCAGATACTCCAAATTGGTTCTTCGTAGAAGTATAAGTTGTGCTCGTTGTTTCCCAACCGTCAGATATTTGCTGATTGTCAAAATTTATGGAGTCGGATCGATTGATTATTTCCTTCTCTTTATATAAGTTCAAATAATATGATATGGCTCCGGGCAACGACTGCCAATTGGCAACAAACGAATTGTCCGATATGTTAGTGGCTTCAGTAGCTATAGGATACATATAATTGAAAGTGGCCTGACTTGTTGTAACGGCAATTTCATTCGACACTTCAGATATAGAATGCCTTACTTGTCCACGGACAGCATAGAAATATTGTGTCTCATATTTTAATCCTGTTATAGCGTATGACAAAACATTTCCTATATTTTTTTGTTTAAATCCGTCTAAAAATTCAACCTCTCCTTGATCATTTTTCGTATAGACGTCTAACAGATAAGATTCGATATTTTGGTCAACGTTATTCCATCTAGCCGTGAATCCGATTGGCGTAATATCCGTAGCGGAAATAGCTTCAGGGGCAGATTCGAATATATAGGCATGGGGATCATATCCTTCCAGTGTTGTTACGCCTGTATTGTCGGGATCCAGATATTTTTTGAAATGCTGGTCTTGATCAGAATATTGGTCCCAATGATAAGAAAACTTTCCATATATGGCTGGCAGACTAGGTGCTTCACACGAAGAATTTCCTCCAGTCAGAGTTCCTACTATAAGCCCGTTCTCGTTAAATAGGGGAGAACCCGATGATCCGCCATAGACAGGGCTGAACCCGTTTTCGGTAGCAGTCCATGCGACCAGCCAATCGGCATTGGAGCCCGTAGTATAGGTATCCACAGCCAAATTTCCGACAGATGTGAGAGGTGCCTTGTATGTAGATATTTTCTTGATCATTCCTGCCGGATGATGTATGCCGACACCTTTTTGAGGCACATTTCCTGTTGCATCCCAACCATTATAATAAACATACCAATCTGTCGGGATAGGTGATGTCAGCTTTAACAATGAACCGTCCGAGGCTCCGTTGACAGGTGAAACTGCAATCAAAGTTGCTCCTGTCAGTGTTTTAGTTGATGTGCTGGTATAAACTTCTTCTGTACAGTCTGCTTCGGCATTTGTAGATTCTTTGAAAAAAGAAAAAACCATTGTTGGGAAAGTTTCACTATCATAATCTTTTATGCAGTGATTGGCAGTTAATATATAGGGTGTACCATCTTGCCGGACATTGTTGACTAATGATCCTGAACAGACATACCAACCTGCTCCCATTTTAATGGATAGTCCGACAACGCCATTTTTTTGCAGATCCCAATTTTTCCCTTCAGAGCATCCTACGTTTATATAACATGTCAAAGAACTTGCTGAACGGTAAACACAAGCAATGTTCGATATGATAAGCTGCTCCGTATCTGTTCTGTCTGGTGATTCCACATATTCCAGAGTTATCCCTTTGGCATAAAAAGCTTCTGTGGCATAAACACCTCCATTCGGATTGCTTTCGTTTGTATATACTGCTACTTGTTTTTTGTCGGCGGTGTAGATATATAACTTATCACCTTGGGGAATATAGAACCTTTGGAAAGTGAGTATGATACCATTGGTCTTTTCAGAATTTATGGTATACTGCCATATTTTGTCACCGGAACCAAGCTGAGTCTTTTTTAAGTTTCCTGCATTGATGTCCAGTTTCATTTCTTCACCGACGGCTATCCTCAACGGAATGTCAAATTTGACATTCCCGTCATCTTCTTTTATTAGTTGTTGTATATCTTCTTTGAAGTCATATTCATATATTGTTGGTTTTTCAAACTTTATATTTTTATATAAAGAACTTGGCGGAATAGCTTTTTGTGCCATGAGGAAAGGCGAAAAACAATAAATAAGCAGGAATATATTGATAAACTTTCTGTAGTAATTCATTTTCATTATAATTAAATTGAAGCATTTTTGATGGTCATTCAAATTTGCTCCCCGGATTCTGGCTAAACTAAAAGCAAATCATTTCAGACATGCATATGCGTGTCTGAAATGACTTGGAAATGTATATTTTGTTATTTAACAACAAATTTCAGACTAGTGTCTCCTTTTTTAGTGCTAATGACAGCTACATAAACACCAGATTTCAAATTGTTTACCTCAATACTTTGTTTGGTTGCATTTACGTTTGCTGCATATACTTTCACACCTAATGTATTGTAAATAGATATTTTTTCAATATTATCTACCGATTCGATTGTGAACTTATCTGTTACCGGATTTGGATACAAACTTATGTTTTTGCCTACGCTCACATTGTTGATTGAGTTATAACCTTTCTTTGCAAAATTTGGACGAATGTGCAAACTGCCATATCCGGTTATTTTTGATAAATCATTTGCAAAATGGTACATATAAAAGCCATCAGGGTCACTATCATAGGCAATTGCGATATTGTTGCTGGAAAGTAACTGTTTCAAGGCAAAGTAGTAGTCTCCCGGTTCCAGAACGGTTTCAGGTAACATAAATGTAACAGAACTTCCCCCGATGCCGCGAACAAACAATTCTTCAATAATAGGATCTTCTACTTTATTACCATTGGATACTTTATATACAGCGAACCCGAATTCATCGTTTTGTTTATCTTCCCTTGGTTTAAAAGCCAGATTCACGGAAGTCAACACATCTGTTTTTGCTAATGTAAATACCGGACCAAAAGAGATTATACCTTCGTTATTTCCAAGTCCATCTTTGAATCCTGTATCAACAATATCTTGTACGAATGTGGAGTCGGAGACTTGCCTGATCGTAGTGAAAGTATTGTTTGTTAAATTTTCATCATTTGATATGCCGATTTCCGTTACAAGTGACAATATTGAGCCTGGTGCAAAACTTGAGAGATCTACACTTATAGGAAGTGTCTTTACTTCGTTGATAGCTAAGCTTACTGTTGATGAAGCTAAAGCTGTTTCCCCATTCTTTATGGTAACGGTGGCTTCTTCTGCATCTAATCCATTATTTTCTACTTGTACATTAAATATGCCTTTTGCCTGATAGACCGGAGTGATGCGGGGTAATGTTGGCGAAACACTACTGATCTTGACATCGTGTGTGATTGAGCCACAGCTGCCATAAAGAGTAAATGCACCGTTAAGTCCACCACCGGTTCCCACCAATACCCAACCGGTTCCATCCGTATTATGATAAAAGCTATTTCCGACGTTGCCATCTATTGTTAAATCCCAATAAATAATGCTTCCGCCAGCAGTTGTTCCTTCCGGATTTAACCAATAGTTTCCACCTGTGAAAACTATATTGTCAGGTATATCCAAATCAACTTCGAATAAATCTCCAATTAATGGATTTTCTTTAACAATTCTTTGTTCGGTGGGCACAATGTTTTTTATTGACATGAGCTGATCACCGGGTTTTCCATCATTGTCCCTCAATACATTTATATTAAATTTGGTGAACACAGCAGTATCGGCTGACCATACGGAAAGAGTCAAACGTTTAGGTTTGAAAGATGCTCCTTTTTCAACAACAAAATCATCAGCTCCTTTAGAGGTACTACCTTCCGTTATGTCAATAGCATTTCCATATCCGATTGTTTCATTTCTTTGAAAACATCCGTTACCGATAACCATTATTTTTATTTCTCCATATACATTACTGTTTTCACGTTGGGTGGCTCTCACGGTTGCATATCCATCAGCCAGAGAAGTAACCAATCCGTTCTGGTCAATGCTGATAACACCATCTCCGCTTGCTATTGTCCAGTTAAAGATAGAATCGGCTTCTGCAGGAAATACATGTGCTATTAACTTCAAGGTTCCGCCAATAGTTAGGATGTTCGGTTTCTCATTATTAATTGTTGTGACAGTTACTTTTTCGGCGGCAACATCACTATTTTGGTTAGTCAGAGTAACATCTAGAGTTGCAAAAATAGAAGCATTATCTGCGGCCTCTGCTTTTACGGTAACGATCCCGTCACTGGTGGTTGCTGTAACTAACCCATTCTCGCTTATGGTAGCTTTGTTAGCTCCTGATATAATGCTCCATTTCACATTTTGGTTGGCATTGTTGGGCTTGACAGTTGCTCTTAATTGCAAAGTACCATTATCTGTTGTAATGGCTGCTGCGGCATTGTTGTCGGTTGTTATAAATACACTGTCGGGAGCAACGTGACTCAACGTCAACTTTTTAACAGATAGTTTATTCAAACCTCCATCTTGAAATGCAAGTACTAAATTGCCTTGTGCATCGAAAGTCAGGTCGTTATATGAAGCTGCACCTTCCGAAATATAACCGGTTCCTATCTGTGCCCATAAATTAGATGCAGGATCATAAGCCATCACATAATTTTTGTTGAAATCTACATCTTCATAGTTGCTGATGGAGACATAGGGAACTCCCTCAGTATTGACTGCCAAATTAATAGAATTAGCTCTTCCGATAGAAAAGTTTTCGTTTCCGACAAAAGACCAATTGGTTCCATTAAATTTCTTTACATTTATTTTACGTCCTTCACTTTCGGTGGACACATAGGCCAAGAATAAATTATCATTTTTGTCTATCGCAATAGATGATCCAAAATTGTCTGACCCTGAAGCTGCAGCTATATTTGCATTGTCGCCTACGGGTATCCATGCTTCCGAAGAGCTTGCTGTTATACTATTTTTGTATACATGGACATAGCCTTTATTAACAAAACTCACATAAGCCGTATCTTTCTTATCCACAACCATATCCAGAAAAGTAAAAGTGGATCCTTGTCCAAAATTTGTTGCTCCTACCTGTTCCCATGTACTTCCATTATATTTCATCACAATTCCATTGCTTGCCATATAAGATACAATTATCTGGTTTGTAGACGGAATTATACACGATGCCTGCACATTGGCATTCAGAGTTGATGGATTTGGTAAACGTTCCCATGCATCTCCCACAAATCTCCTGACTTCCATTGGTGATGCCCATGTAATCGGATCTGGAGAGGCTGAGCGTGTTGTATAATAAACAATACCATTGGCATCGATAGACAGTGAGTTATAGGTAACGCCGGCTCCGCCGATTCCTTGTTCGCCAAGATGTTGCCATACACTTCCATTGTACTTCATTATGCTGGCTTTTGTCGAAGCCAAATCATAAAAAGATGTATAGTAGTTGTTATCTTTATCGCTTGCCAGATGGACAAAACTTGTCGTACTCTCTGTGATACCTGCTGCATTCCCAACCGGTTCCCATATTTGTGAGCGCATCTCCACCGTACCCATCAGCAAAGTTCCGCTCAAGATTATTGAAAAGTAATTTTTCTTGAAAAAGTTGTCGAATAATTTCATAAGCCCTAGATAAATTAAATTTAAAAATAAAATTGATTATAAAAATGTGATTTGTATTTCAGATTGATAATTTGGTGTGGCAAATTTAGTGTTATGGATAAGGAAACACGACAAATCACTTCTAAAAAAGCGATACACGACATACTCATTACATACTCTATATTCATATAGTGTACGTAAAGCCCTAAAACAAGAAGATGGTCTTAAGGTCTTTTATAGTATAGCAGAAAAGCGGGTTATGATGTTGAGATTGTAAAAAAAAATAGGAAAGAGTTTACTTATACAGAATCCTTAAAATGAGTCGAACCAATTATAAAGGTCTGTCGTTGCCGGAATATCTAGTTTTTTTCTTATTCTGTGCTTTCTGTTTTGCACGGTCCTTATCTCTATGAATCTCAACTGAGCAATTTGTTTGGTAGATAAATTTAGTTTTAAAAGTGCGCAGAATTCAATCTCCGATCTTGTGAGTTTAGGATTTGTGGCTAATATTTTTTGAGAAAAATCTGGATAAAATTGCTCAAAAACAAGCATGAAATTCAAATCATTTCTTTTAATCATATCCAGAATCATATTATAGTTATCCTTATCCAACGAATTGTTTTTTTTGTTTCTGCGAAAAAAACGAAAATAGAGAATCACAACCAATATGCAAATGGTACTTCCTATGAGTATTAAAAAAATAGGAATCATATTGAATCCTGATTTACTATTTTCTTCCATATTCAATACCTTATGCATTGAATTATAATTGCTTTGCAGGGTGTTGAGCTCGGATTCTTTCAATAAGGTTTCAAATTTCTTTGCAGATATTGTATCATTAATGCCTGTATATAAACCTATAAGAGCTGTATATATTTCTTTTGCATTCAGTTCTTCTCCTATTTTTTTATTGATATCGTATGCCTTTAAGTAATAATTAAGAGCTAATGTGGTGTCTCCCTTGTTTTCATAAGCTTTTCCTAAAACAAAATAATTTTGAGCCATTATTTTTATATCAGGTTCTCCTTTCGGATGTATGTTCATTGAGAGCAAGGCATAATATCTTGCAGAATCCATGTCAAAGAATGTATACACGGTTGCCAGATTGGAATAATTCAGGTGCTGAAATGTTTTTATTCTTGTCGAATCATTTATATTTTTGAATTCTTCAATTGCCAGATATAATTTTTGGGCAGCCTCTTTCGGTTCCTTTTTTTGGATATACACATTGCAGAAACTTGTCAGTATGTTTACTCTGGTTAGAATATTTTTAGTGTTACTACTACCATTTTCTTTTGTTAAAGAAAGGGCTCTATTCAGCTCCGAAAGAGCTTTGTCATACAATCCATTCGTCGAAAACACTTCTGCCAAATAAATGCTTGACATTGCCTGATCGTTTATACTTTTATATTCAATTGCCTTTTTTCGGAGATTATCGGATGCGTCAATAAGCTTTTCGGTATTACTTTTACTATAAAAATAGCGGCATCTCCTATCCAATAATGTCAATTCGGACAACGTATCTTTTAAGAATTCAGCTTCCTTAAGCAGAAAGTTAATTTGGCTGTAAGCAACATCAATATTTGTTTGGAACAGATCTTTATTAGAGGCTATTCTTTCTTCCAATTCTGTTTTTGTCATTGTCTGACACAGCATACTGCAAACTGGCAAAAGCAGGAAAAATAATAATGAACATGCTCTCATATATTTTATCATTATCCAACAATTAAATTTATTACCTAAAAAACATAGAAAACCAAAATCGAAAGATGCAGGTTCATTGTCTCAGTTTTTCAAAAAAAATCTAGTTTTCAAGAAAAACAGGAAAGTAAACGATTATTTTTCATAAAATACACTTCAGAAATATTTTAGAAGTAATTTCACGATGGATGTC
>JBKECE010000236.1:0-54445 GCA_047974325.1 Dysgonomonas sp.
ACTGCTCCAGATGCTATGGAATCGCTCAAGATACTGTTCATTTCACTTTTATGGTTCAGCATCAAACCCACTTTGGGTCCAAAATTGATGATAAAACGGACTTTATTACCTACATAAATATGCGTCATCAACGGTAATTCCAGATAGTCAAGCTCCTGTTTAAAACTATATCCTTCGGCATTTGTGTTAAAATTTTGCTCCCAACCCATTTGACTATAGTTCAATTCAGCGATGATGCCAACATGGTTGTCCGATATATACCGAGCCGAGATGCCTCCGTGAAAACCTCTTACATAATTGGTATTCAAATATAAATTTTGTGCGGTGGGATCAAAACTTGCGGTCGAAAAAACAGGTCCGAAGCCAACCCCAAAATTCCATTCGGGCTTAAACTTGTTTTGACTTTGGGCGTTAACCAAAGATGCAGACAAACAAATGATGGCAACAATTAATATTCTGCTTTTCATTCTTTACTGTAATCTGTTTTTGTCACTCCGGAATCAGTGAAAGAAACAATATAAATCCCCTCATTCACATATCCACCACCATCTCGTTCTTTTTCAAAATGGAACGGAGTTTGTAAGGAGGAATATTTTATTTTACCCAGATTGGAGTCGAAACTCATCCCATAACTATTCAACGCCGAAATAAAATACATTCCTGTATCGTACCCCAACATTGCATATTTGGGAAAGGTATTGAGCATTTCTTTATTGTACGATTTCTTATATTCTGCTTCAAACGATTGTGTCTGAGTGTTTTTTTGCGCAAAAAAAGATGAGTAGATATTCGTATTGAATTTTGTCAGATCGGAAGTCAGTGCTGTATATGCCTGCCAATCGGGATAACCGAATAAATTGATGTCATAATCGGCATTCTTGGCAGCTATCGGTTTTAGCGTTGTTAGCAATTTAGACAATGACAGGTACGAACTTGATGACGGTATGATTACATTCTTTTTGCTATCTGAAAGTTGTTCCTGCAAAGCCGTATCAAAATTTGCATCCACCTGCACCTGCTTCACAGAGATCCCTTTTTTGTCCAAATAGGTTTTTAATTGATCGAGAAAGTCGGACTTATCATCAGCATCTTTGTCTGTCACAAAAATAACGTTTGCCGTGCTATATTTCTTTACAAAAATATTATCAATCTTAGAATAAAGATCTGAATGAGAGACGCATACCTGAAAAGCATTCTTATTGGAAGAAACAGCCTGAGATTTGGTAGGAAGAGGTATCACGTATTTAATATTATTTTTTTTGCTGAAATCGGACAGAAGGGAAATCTGTTCGGTGGTGATGCCTCCGATAATCATATGAAGAGCTGCAATATCACTCGCTTCTAGCAAACTTTTCAGCTTGTTGGCATTGTCTTCCGTTCCAATATCATGTGTGTAGATTTCTATTGTGTGACCTTTCTTCTTCAATTCGTCAATTGCTAAGAGAAAACCTTCATAATATTCAACAAGGCGTTGTTTCTGATTTTCGTCTTTGTCGAAGAATGGAAACATAACCCCAATTTTCAGAGTCGAGATGTTAGTGCTGGTCTTATTGTTAGCTGCCGAAGCCGTTGATGTAGCCTTAGCTGCAACGGGTTCAGCCTTGGTCTTTGATGGTATGGTTATCACCATATCTTTTTTCAGTCCTGCTTTGAGTTCGGGGTTTTGCGCCACCAAATCCTCGATAGTTACGTCATACTGTTTCGACAAACTATAGAGCGTTTCTTTTGAAGAAACCTTATGTGTTTGTTTCTTTGATGACTGCGTGGCCGATGCTTCTGGCTTCGGCGTTTCTATCTTATAGAAGACAGCAACAGGGACTTTTATATCTTTCCCTTCCTTGAGTCCTTCCGTTCCCAATTTAGGATTCAGGTTCAATATTTTATCGACAGTCGTATTGTATTGTTTCGATATGGAATATATCGTTTCTCCTTTCTGCGGCTTGTGTGATTTATATTCTATTTTCTCAACATTCGGAATGATCAGTTCATCCCCTGCGTTTAGGTTTTCGGCCGCTTTCGGGTTCAGCCGATACAATTCCTGAAGACTTATGCCATAATCTTTTGAGATAGAATATGCCGTCTGCCCTTGCTCTACTTTATGTATCGTATATTTTTTTTGTTTATTGTCGTCAGATGATTGATTAATTGTGTATGCTCTACTTGCCTGACAACTGATGGCAAGCATAGGCATCACGGAACAAAGTGAAAGTAAAAACGTTACAAGCTGAACTTTTGATTTCATGAATTTTATACTTTGTGTAAAACGGTTTTAATTTATTTATACTTATCCCACAAATCGGAATAAATTACATCTCTTGTTCTATTCATTAATGCACTCTCTTCATCGGCATTCAGATCTTTGGTTTCGATGGGTTTGTGTATCACCAATTCCATTTTACCGGGATGCAAAAGGAATGAATCAATTCTCAGAATATCAAAAGGTCCATTTAACGTTAGTGGAACTATAGGTAGTTTCATATCTTCGGCAATGACAAATGCACCTTTCTTAAACTTTCCCATTTTACCTGTTTTTGTCCGTGCACCTTCCGGAAAAATAGTCATGGAAACACCCGGTTCCAGTTCTTTTTTTGTTTTTTCTATCGTTTCCTTTATAGCCTTCGGGCTCGAATTATCGACATAGACATGACCTATGATTTCACAAGCTTTGCCCACTAAAGGCAATTTCCGCAAGCTTTGTTTCTGAACCCATTTCGTTTTCAGTCCTAAATATCCGTAAACGAGAAAAATATCAAATGCACTTTGGTGATTGGCTACAAAGACATACGATTGCGTTGGATCCAAATCCACTTCTTTTCTCACCGATATGCGGCAAAGAGCCAAACGACAAGCCAATTTTGACCAATACATGGGCGGCACATAGCCCCAAAAGCGCCTGTCACCGATAAGACTGCCAATAATTGCTGAAAGTGCAGTGATTATTGTTGCAACCAAAAATATTGGGAGAAAAATAATTATTTGATAAATAGCTAATAAGATATTCTTCATCTCAAAACAACTTTTCAAAAAAAACTTACATTCTTTTCCGTTACAAATGTAGTTTTTTTATTTTTTACATCTGTTTTTTCATATCCGAAAGTTTCACTGCACATACCTCATGGCCAGATAGGCAAACAATCCGACCGATGTTTTCAGGGCTTCTTCTTTGATGAGAAACGTGGATGTATGCAAACCTGAACATGGTTTATCTCCCTTAACACCAAACCGATAGAATGTTGCCGGATAGGCTTGCGAGAAAAAACCGAAATCTTCGGATGTCATTCGTTGCGGCAAGCCTAGCACTTTAGATTCGGGTAAGTATCCGGTCGCAAAATTTTTCATCAATGATGTCACTTCATCATCATTTAAGGTGCAAGGATAGCCATCGTTGACCGTAATATCGCAGGTGCAACCATAAGCCTTGACCGTAGACTCGGCAATTTCTCTTATAATCGGTTTCATTTTTCTGCGTTCTTCTTCGTCCATGCAGCGTAACGATCCGGCAAGAGTAACCTTGTCAGGTATCACATTGGTTGCCCCTTCAGCTATGAACCGTCCGAAAGACAATACCATCGGCTTGAACGGATTCGATCGGCGGCTCACAACCTGCTGCATCGACACAATCAATTGAGACGCAGCAAGTACTGTATCGTTCAAATCGTGAGGAATGGCTCCATGTCCGCCCTTTCCCCTGACCGTGATATGTACTTCATCGGCCGAAGCCATGATTATTCCACTTTCAAAGCCTACAGTTCCTGACGGATAATCGACATAGGCATGCTGACCGATTATTACATCGGGCTTGAATGCCTCAAAAACACCATCTTTCAACATCAAACTAGCTCCTCCCGGATCTTTTTCCTCACCCGGTTGAAATATGAACAAGATCGTTCCATTGATCCGGTCTTTCAGTTCATTTATAATCTTCGCGGCCATCAAGAGGCTCGTTGTGTGAGTATCATGCCCACAAGCATGCATCACTCCGTCATTTTCCGAAGCAAAGTCAATCCGGTTCTCTTCCTGTATAGGTAAAGCATCCATATCCGCCCTCAAGGCTATTGTCTTCGATTTCGGATTCTGCCCCTCTATCCATGCCAAGATTCCATATCCGCCGATATTGGTCCGGTGAGATATACCCAGTTCATCCAATTGATTATGTATATATCGGGCGGTTTCCTTTTCTTGAAAAGACAGTTCCGGATGCTGATGTAAATATTTATAATGAGCCAACGCTTCGGGATAGTATTCTTCGACCTTGGTTTTTATTATTTCGCTTAACATTTCGGGCAATAATTAAAGTTTTTTATTTCACAACGCGACTTTATACAAAAGTATATGCTTTATTGTAAATGTCTGCGTCTTTTGAGAAAGATATTTCATCCTCCTGGGAGATATACGCCAAAGAGCCTGCTTCAAATCTAACCATTTGAAACAGGCTCCACAATCTTAGTTGTACCTGATACCCTAAATCATTTCTGCATTATTCTTGAATGTTTATCTATTTGCAATCTTTTCAGATTTTGAAGTTCCATCCGTGTAAACAGTTTTCTTAACGAAGAAACCTTTGGCAGGATTCAATACTTTTTTACCCGTCAAATCATAATATTGAATGTCAGAAACATTTTTTGACACGGCTTCTACATCGATGCTGTTGAGACCGGAAGTATCAGAACCTACTGCGTTTGCCCATGTATCTGAAAGTCGGAGACCACCAATTTGATAACCAACTGTTGTTCTACTGCGTAGCAAAATGCCTTTCAAAGCTTTCAGGCTTCCTGTCACAGAAACTGTTGCATTAGAAGCGGGCTCTGCTGTTGTTATGGCCGGATTAATGAACATAGAAACAGTTGCAGTGCCATCTCCGGCAATCACAGCCTTGAAAACAAGCAAATAAGGTTGGTCTACATTATACACAGCCGAAGAGGTAAAATCTGCAGCAACAGCCGATCCATCACCACCGATAGCTAATTTATATGTTGAGCCATCTACATTCAAAGCAGCCAAACGTCCGCGCAGTGCTCCACCCCGAAAGTTTCCGTCTAAGCCCATAAACTCGCTGATTCCCGATCCCGGTGTTCCCGAAATTGCATTAACGTTCAAAATAAAAGCCAGATAATATGTTCCAAGACTATATTCTGTATCACTTTCAGACAATGAATAGACCGTATATCTTCCGGTGGAACCAGATGCCTGTTTTTCAACAATCAATGATGTATTCAATCCTGATTCAATATAACCAGTATATGACAACGGTGCGGCAATGGTCGGGCTAACACCACCTCTGTTGCTCGCATTGGAACTCAGACACCAAGTGTTCAGAAAAATAGGATCCGTCGTTGTACCCGAAGCATACGCTTGTTTTTCGAGATTCTCTCCAACTGCATATCCACTCAAAAAATCTTTTTTGAGGAAATTACTGGTTTGTGCATTTACAATGCCCAAACCAAAGGCTAAAATAGCCACTGAGAATAAAACTTTTTTCATAATCTTTATTTTAAAATATTAACAACTCACTATTACTGTTTTTTTTATGTATCCCAATTCATTTTACACCCAGAGCATCTTTCCAATTATCGGAGAATCGAAAACCGCTGATCGAACCTTGCACAGACTTACGTTGTTTCAACTGGATTCCTTTAATCAGCACATTTGTTGCTTCACTGTTTGTGTATGTCGCTGCGGGAGTGGGTTCTTTATCAGAAACTTTAGGATCTACAAACAAAGACACTTTCTTGCTGTCCAGTTCGATCTTCATCACCAACAAATGGGTGGTTCCCAACGCATAGGTGTCTGATGTGATTCCAACTTCGTCTCTTCCGCCATTCATTCCAATTCTGAACTGGAGCTCTTTGTTTTCCGAACTGACAAACAGTTTTCCACGTGGTGTGCTGCCCGTGAAATTTGCATCAAAAGACAAAATATCCTGAGCTGTTTTACCGGCTTTAGACACATTGAGCAAAAATGCCAGATAATAGGTACCTGTCTTATATGCTTTATCGAGCGAATAGACAGAAACGCGTGTTCCTTCGTCTATAGAAAGAGCAATAGCCGGATCTTTTTGCGGATATGATTTATATGTCAGTTCTTTCGAAAGCTTAGGATTGCTTCCGTTCTGATCGGTTTCTTTTCCGGTCAGATTCCATTGGTTTGCAATCAGATCAACACCACTGGTCGATGTGTAAGAAGCTTTTTCGAGAGTATCGCCCGCTTTATAACCGGACAGAAAATCGTCTTTGACTAAGCTTTGTGCATTGCTCATCAACACAGACATGGCTAGTATTGATAAAGAGAATATGATCTTTTTCATTTTGCTTTACTTATTTTTTTTATAATTTATTGAATGAGAAATTGAGGTAGATAATTATTCTTTCCACCTCAGTTTCCCGTTATTTTTATTTTTCGTAGTAGCAGTTAAATGTTATGGATGATTTTTTGTCTGAAACCGGATTGGTTGTGCTGATACCTGTAATATAAATCAACCCGACCTTGACAGTTGGTGCATCATTGGCTGCATTAAGACCTTTTTCCATCATCAGAATCACGCTTCCCACTTCATACAAAGTTTTAGTGTCACCCGCAGCTCCGCCTTTATAGTCGCAGTAACCGGAATTTGATACTTGCAGATCTATTCCCAGATCTGTCAATTTTTGTGCGGAAATTGAATCGAGAGAGTTAGCCTTAACTTCGTTGATCAGTGCCAATTCTGCCATATTACTTTCCAACAATCGTCTCAACCGTATATTTCTAGGCATTTTCTCATCGGGTAAAGCCACTCCGCTACACTTGAATCCTTTGGTCACATTGCTGCTATTGTTCGGATTGCTAATACGCATTGCACCGCCGGTGATGCTCATCAACAAATAGACATTGTCTTTATTTGCAGCATATTCGCATGGCGTGAAAATATCACCTGTCACAGCATTGAAAAAATTGTTCGGCGTGCTTTCATCATTAGCATATATGGTTCTTGCTTCCCAGAAATAAATCTTAGATACATTGGAAGCATCTACTACAAAACTATCAGTCAGTAGTTGAGATTTATTCACATGATAAATGATTTTCAGAGGGACTGTAGATGTCTGAGTGTATTCTCCGGGCACTATGGCAACTAGCTCATTGTCAGTCTTACTTGTGATCAAAGCTCTGTATGCTCCAATCATTACGGTGTCTACCTGTGTCAGGTTTGTACCTGTCAGTGTTATCGAAGCTCCAACGAAAGCAGTTGAAGGATAAGATGTTACATATGGAACTGGTTTTTCCAGCACAAAAGGTTGATTGGTTGTCCCTGTTTTTTCTACTCCGTTTTGGTCATTATAAGTAAGCAAAATGTCCACACCTCCGTCTTCTACGACAAAGGGAACTTCCACCAACATTTCTTTTTCTGACTGATAAATGATCTTGCCTTCCGCACTGCCAAAGAATATGGAGATAGCAGCATCCAGTTTGTTCCCTTCAATCAGCACCTGATCACTCGCCCTTGCAGTAGTAGGATAGTTTGTGAGCGTTGGTTTTGCATATTGTACAGTGAAGGTTTCTGCACTTTCGCCTCTGTATACAACATTATTGGCACTGTATTGCACTGCAATATTACCTGATCGGGATGTTGCTGCCACTTTCACGATCATCTCTGTCGAATTGACCCTGTACAAAATAGTCGTTTTGCCGCCGCCAAAAGTAACGGAATCAACCTTCTCCAGATTTTCTCCCTTAATAGTTATCTGATCTCCGATAGAACCTGTTTTAGGGTAAAAATCTGTAATGACAGGCGTTTCAAATGTCTCGCTGTATATTGATGTACTTTCGTCGCAACTAGTGAAGACAGCCACAATTAAGATGATCACGGCTGTGATTCTGAATATCAAACTTTTCTTTTTCATATCTGACCTTTTTCTTGTATTCATATTAATATCCGGGATTTTGTGTAGCCAATGTGCTTTGTTCCAAAACTCGGGATGGTATTGGCAAGATAAATTGCCATTCTTCCAAGTCTGTATTCGGCAAATACGTATTCTGATATGTAGATTTCTGATAATAAGATGTCACCGTACCGTTACCCTGATCCCTGTAGTCTTCTGTTAAGAAATGGTTTTTCATCACCGGAACAATACGTTTGGTTCTTAATAAATCGAACAGCCGTTGATTTTCAAATGCAAACTCCACACGTCTTTCTTTTTCCATAGCCAAACGAAATTCGACCTTATTGGTTATCTGGGCACTTGTCAATGACGGTAATCCTGCCCTGTTCCTTATTTGATTCAAATAGGGTAATCCTGCAGAAGCTCCCGACAGTTCATTCTCCACTTCGCCCAACATCAGTAACACATCGGCAAAACGTAGAATAGGCCAGTCATTTTCTCCATCATATTTTGTAAGCACCGGTGCGAGAAATTTTTTCACATAAGATACATATACTGTCACATTTGACGGGTTCACCCATGAATAGGCCATCGTAACATCCTTCCTCTTATCACCGGATTCGTATGCTCTCACAAGATCTTCGGTTGGAGTGTTCCTGCCATCTCCTCCACCCGTAATGACAGCCGTATAGCTATTACCCGGGGCAAATTCATTGGCAAATCTGGAACCTAATCCATATCCTCCCGCTTTATACCTTACTGTAAAAATAATTTCATCGTTCATTTCATTTGATACACTGAACACGTCTGCATAAGATGAAGTCAACAGTTTATATCCACTATGGTCTTTCACATCTTCCAACAAAGGTAAAGCATCACTATAGCGTCCGAGAGTCAGATATACCTTAGCCAATAAAGTTTTTGCCGCCCAAATATCAACACGCCCTTTTTGGGAAGATTCATATGTTTCGGGCAAAAGAGGTTCGTTCGCATCTATTATTTTGTTTAGATCTTCGATTATAAAGCTATAGATATCATCAACAGAAGACCTTTCATATTTTGCTGCCTCTTCGTAAGTTATATTTGAAGTCACTTTGAACACAGGGCCAAAAAGGCGTACCAGACTGAAATAATGATATGATCTGATGAACATCGCTTCTCCCTCATATTGTTTTTTGAGTGTAGCATCATCAACGACATTCAAATATTTAAGCACTTTATTACATCTCGATATATTATGATAAACAGCCTCCCAATAGGTATTGATTGTTGTATGGGCCGGATATGCCTTGAACATGTCCAAGAGGAAGATATCCGATAAAGACTGTGCCGTTGGGCTGTTACCTCTGGAATTATCCGACCTCAGTTCGGTCAGATACCATTCCACATCTGTCGGATCCTGCATTCCATTATAGCAAGCCATAACTCCCTGATTCACTTCGTCCGTATTTTTAAAGAAATCGACCTCTCCGATCTGATCTATCGGTCCCCTTATCAGAAAATCGTCACAACTAACAGCACCCAATAATAAGGCCAATAGGGAAATATATATTATTATTTTTTTCATGATCATTCGTATTTTAAAAGTTTACATCTATACCAAAATTAAATACTCGTTGTATTGGAAACCCACCGGTCTGATAACCATTAATGAGCGCATTGCTGTAAGTTCCCGTTGTCTGGCGGGCTTCCGGGTTGATACCTTTATATCCGCCTGGCCACCAATATCCAAGATTCTGAATGGATGTATAAAGCCTCAGGCTTGAGAAAATGGTTGATTTTAAAATCTTTTTTGAAACTGTATATCCTATCGTGATGTCTCGCAATGCAATGTAAGATGCATCCTGAAGCGGATAATCGGTCAGATAATGTTTAATTCCATAATCATAATAAGGTGTTTTTCCGTTACCTGTATTTGTTTCACTTATCCAGCGACACACCACATAGTTTTTATTGTATTTGCGGGTTTCGTTATATAACTCATCCCGGTTAAATACTTTTCCACCCTGAGATCCTTGCAGAAGGACTGAAAGATCGAAATTCCGGTAATTTACATTATTGGTTATCCCCCATGTGAAATCGGGATACGGTGAACCTAAAGCAACACGGTCATCATCATTTATTTCACCATCATTATTGGTATTCTGCACTCTCAGTCCGCCCGATCTGTCAATCACGTAATGCGGATTATTGGCAACCTCTTCTTCTGAAGCCCACACACCGATAGTTTTGTATCCGTAAAATTGCACCACAGGCTCTCCTACTTTTGCTATATACATTTCACCTTGATCCCCGTATGTTATTTGTTGCGACACACCACCGAGATCAAGCAATTTGTTTCTGTTCGCTGAAATGTTGAAAGATGTGTTCCATTCAACATTTTTACTTTTTATATTGTATGAAGTGAGCTCCACCTCTATACCCTGATTTCTGACCTTGCCTAGATTTGTCCAGACATTAGAATATCCGGTTATGGTGCTTATGTCTTTTTTGAACAGCAAACTTTTTGTTTTGGAATAGTATAAATCTACTGTGAGATTCAGCCTGTTTTTTAAGACAGCCAGATCTAACCCTAGGTTATATTCATTCGTTTGCTCCCACTGTAAATTAGGATTACCCAACGAGTTATTAAATAAATTGGCCATCCCGGCTGACACCGTACCTTGCCCTGTTCCCAATATATAATTGGCAGACTGCAATCTGTCCATGTTGGCATAGCTTTCTATTTTGTTCGTTCCGGTAATACCATAGCTAGCACGGAGTTTCAATTGATCTATCCAATCGGCATGATCTTTCATAAATTTTTCTTCCGATAATCTCCATCCAAGAGAAATGGAGGGAAACCATGCCCAAAGATTATTTGCTCCGAACTTAGAACTTCCGTCCGTACGCAATGAAGCAGATGCTAAATATTTGTCTTGATATGAATATATGGCACGTCCATAGAACGAAGCCAAAGTTTCGTCCTCCATCCAAGTACCTGTATACTGTGTATCACTCTCAAACTGAGAAATGGTTCCGGCAGCATTCAATGTCTGGATATAATCTGTCGGAAAATCGTAGCCTAGAATTCCGGCCGTCTTATCAGTTATCTTCTGTGCCGAAAAACCTACCATCGCACTAAAATCATGTACTTTATTAAATTTTTTCTTGTAGTTCAATGTATTTTCTGTCAATAAAGTGATGTTGAGTCTGTTTTGATACAATCCTCTGCTGGTTTCACCGTCTTTTTTAGCATTCTTGGTTTGATAATAGTTCTTGTCCTGATAGATCAAATTGAAACTATTGGACGATTTGAAATCTAAATTTTTCATCAAATTGATAGAGATATACCCTGATCCGTTTAGACGGTAGTCTTTTTGATCTCTGTATACATTATCCATGATGCTTTTCGGATTGTTATTACTGGTTCCATATGGGCTAGTAATCTCAGTCCGGGTTATAGTATTTCCATTTTCGTCAACAGGGTTTAAAGGATCGACACCCGTATAAGTGGCATTATTAAACTGCCAACCGGAGGCATAAGAACCTACTGCATATCCGGTGATGGCAGATGTTACGGCATTGTGCCTGACCGGCATAAATGATGGTGTTCGGTAAAAATCAATAAAATTTACCCCCGGACGTTCTGTTTTTGAATATGTAGGAGCCAGATTAATTCCAATGGAAACTCGTTTCGACAATTTTGTGTCTATCTTCGCCCTCAGATTAAGTTTCTGATATTCATTATTATACATTATGCCCTGATCATTGGTTTGTGACGCAGAAACCATGTATTTTGTTTTTTTATCTCCACCCTGAATATTGAATTGGATGTTATTGATGCTAGAAGTCCTCAATGCTTCGTTTTGCCAATCAGTCGTATTGTCTTGAGATAAAACCCAAAGGGCAAAATCCTGTCTTGGCAAAGAGGTGGCTCCAGTCAATCGGGCTTCTTCAACCACCATGCCTACATATTCCTGTGATGTCATTATCGGATGAAGTTTATAGGCATTTTTAACGCCCCAGTTCATTTTCAAGGAATATTTAGGTTTAGATTCTGTTCCACTTTTAGTGGTTACAATAATCACCCCATTGGCCGCACGTGATCCATAAATTGCTGCAGAAGCAGCATCTTTCAAGACCTCAATGCTTTGAACATCGTTCATATTGACAACTCCCAAACCATCTTCGAGAGGAAATCCGTCCACAATAACCAAAGGTGAGCTCTCAGCACTTACGGATGCTCCTGCCCGCACCCGCACTTCCGGTACAACTCCGACTTCCGATGTTGTATTCCTGATCGTTACACCGGCAACACGTCCTTGAAGAGCTTGATCGACACGTGAAACAGGAATATCTTCGAGCCCTTCGGTCTTGACTTTCGCAATGGAACCGGTAAGATGCGATTTTTGCTGTACTCCGTAACCAATAACCACAACTTCATCCAGCAATTTGCTATCTTCCAGTAGTGTAACATTAACTACGGATTGATTGCCGATTGCGACTTCTTGTGAGATGTATCCCGTATAGGAATACTTCAATTTGACATCCGAACGCACTTCTATAGAATAATTTCCATCTATGTCGGTCAAAGTTCCCTGCGATGTGCCCACAACCAAAATGGTCACACCTATGAGTGGTTCATTTTTAGAATCCGTGACAGTTCCGTTTATTGTTTTTTTAGCACTGGGTTGTGCTTGTGTAGCTAAAATATCCGGTAAAGCGATAAAGAGCATTCCTAAAACAAGAAGTAGAAACTTTGTTTTAGTGATTAAGTAAATAATGTTTCTCATAGCAAACTATTTTTCATTTTTTGAATTATGTTCAATGATTTAATAAAGGTTCAATAACTGATATTTTCGATTTTACTCTGCCTCATCTTTATTCAAGTTTCTCCAATCAATCCACATATAGTTTTTGTACGATGCTGACAGAATCGTTTCTAAACCTGACGATATAGAATGAATGGTGAGGCACATCAATGCTGGCAACCGAATTACTTTGCATCTGAATAGATTTAAGAATAGTTCCATTCAATCTATAAATTGTAAAAACACCGGATTCTATAGCTGATAAGGAAATAGAACCCGCGTCAACTGTAATTTTTGCAGTCGATTGTGAAATTCCTTTCTCTGTACTGACAATTGATGCCCCACTCTGCATTTTTCTATACGCCATTTGAGCATCATATAATGAGGCTGGCTCCAAACCTGACACATTTTGTCCTTCCACATATCCCACACTCAAGCCATCAATACCCGAAGCATATACGTATCTTTTTATGTTTTGTGCCGTGCAACCTATTGCATAGTTCTGTCCGGTAGGTACTTTATCTAAATAGATGCCTCCATTGCCGACACTACAGTTCCAAAAAACACTGTTGGTTCCACCCCAACCATGTCCGCTGCCCAGATTTTGTCTGAGATACATTCCCATCTTATATTCGCCGTTCACATCATTAGGATCTGCTCCGGTAGTTTCATTCACACATTTAACGTTATCAAATAATATTCCCTGAGCCCATAATCTGTGGCTTTCCGATATTTCGCCGGAAACATAGACGGATGTCATATCCTTGACAACTATTCCGCTCACATTGCCTCCACCATTAGCGATGTAATGATGACGACCACCTTTTGCCCTGCAATTTTTATATAAAATCAATTGCGAACGATGATAATTTTCATAATTGTATTGGTTGCCTCCAATGCGGCTACCGGAAGGACTAAAAGCTGAACAGCTTTCAATAGTGGAGCGTGTGACTGATTGGGTTTTGATTCCCGCATGCACAAAACCACCCATGTTCACATCCTTAACCCAACTGTTTTCCAACGATCTCATAAAAACACAGTTTTGGTCAGGAGTAGTTGTATCCGAGCTTGCAGTACGGGAAAATTCAATACGCATATTTTCAAGCCCTACATTATAGGAAATAGCATTGTAAGAATTAGTCGTAACAAAGGTGTAGATATAGGCCTGGCTCAGAGATTTGTCTAATGTGTAGAATATAGGAGCATCGACAGTGATCTTGGTTCCTTCAATTTTTTTTATGTATCGGTGATATGATATGTCTATCAGTGTGCTGTCCCAGGAGCTACCAGAAGTTGTGTTCCCTCCATATTTCAAGACTTCGAGCAGTGCATTTGTGGTTGGATATTTTATACAAATCAGATCTCCAACTTTGTAGCCAGTGACATTTTCGACATCAAAGCTATAATCGCCAGGCATTATCTTATTGGTAGTTATCAGTTTTTTGTTCAATTGATTCGTCTCAGGACTACTACTTCCCCAATGATGTGCATTACGTCCCAAAACAATAATATTCTTTGCAACTCCGGAGGCATTTCTTGCATAGAGAATTGTCGATGTTGCAGGATTATCTCCTTTATATGTTCCTCTGACAATAACTCCGGATGCTTCCACTTTCAATGATCCGTCAATGTAATATTTTCCGGGATTTATATAAACAATACCCCTAAAGCCGTCCGAGTTCAAAGACATTTTGCTAACCGAATCTATTGCAGCCTGTATGACAGCAGTATGATCTGCCGCTGTATCAGTCAGCAAAGAAACGGTAACCGTTCTGTCGGGTAGATTTATTGAAGGTATATCCTCTCCATTTTTATATCCTGCATTACTAAAATCAGGAATCACAAATCCGTATGCATCTTGGTTATAAGTTAATTCTCCATTGCCGGATATTTTCACAAGGTCAGATTGCCATTGTGCTTTCAAAGGACATATTACAATAGATAATATACATAAAATACTGTAGACCTTTTTCATCGTTCGGTTTTTTAGTTTAAGGTTAATACTTTCCACAAAAGAATAGAATAATCAAGTCTGCTACTTGTTGAAATCAATCAAACAGTTATAAAAATGATTCTTTTTAAAAAAAAAGACAGCTATACGCCTCTGTAGAAGTGAATAGCTGCCGTAAAAGAAACTTTTATGTAAGGTGCCTTTCTTTTTTATTTGATATCAATAAAAACGGTTTTGAGATTTTCGGATTTGACCGCAATTTTAGATTCTCCCCCATTCTTTAATAATCCAATTTTAGCCCGTCCGTTATAAGTCTGTACTTTTCTGGAACCGATAGATGTTCCAAGATTGTCCAATAGCGTGCCATCACCAATAGCTTCAAACTCTATGAAATTCTGTGCATCCAGACACACAACATCATTGGCATCTCTTAGCTCGGCTTCGATCCAAACTTTTCCATTGCCTGCATCGGACGATTTAAGCGCAATCCGAAATGCTTTACCCCACTGCCGGGTTTCATACTCAAAACTGATTTGATCCATTACGGTTGTTTTGTTTTTACCTCTCACTGCAATTGCTTTCAACGTATTTATACCTGAAATAAAAGGTGTTTCCCAACGCAACCCTGATGCCGGAAAATCTGTGATATCCCTTTTCTTTTTGCCCAAACTGACACCATTCAATATTAACTCAACTTCATCGCAGTTAGAATATATTTTGACTGTTTTGGCTTCATTTTCTTTTCCCCATCGTGTTGGCCACGTATGTCCATAGATATGTACCATCGGCTTGTCTGCCCAATAAGATTGAAATACATAGAATGATTCTTTAGGCGTAAGATCCCTTTCCACAACTCCCTTCTGATTTACATAAGGAACCGGATTGTCGGGACGAACAGGCGTTGAGAAATCTTTGAATGGCCAGTAAGCAGCTCCGGTGAGCCAAGGCATATCTTCCTGCTCCTTCAAATGCCAATCTATCAGATCGCAGATATATGATTCACTCCAATCTCCATCTTTCGAAGCACGTGCTGTGCCACCATACAGTGACGCGTCACCAGCTCTCTCATCGGCTTTAATCCCACTGCTGTTTATCTTGTCCAGATTGATATACGGGTCTTCCGAATGGCGACGCGCATGGCTGTCACCACCCCATTCCACATGTAGAAAATGTTTTACCTTCTGCATTTCATTATAAGATGCATTTTTATAATCGGTATAGACACCTCTATACCATCCTGCCCAAATGGATGGAGAATAGACATCTACAATATCTTTACAGAAATCGCAACGACGAATACTGGTCAATCGAGAGTGATCTAACTGATGAGAAAGGTCATGCAGTTCTTTCATAAATGCACGTATCTTGGGCTCTTCAAATTCCGGAAAATCGTTTGGCCAATCGTTTTCATTTCCCAATCCCCAAAGGATTACAGATGGGTGATTTCTGTGCTGAACAATCATATTTGTCAACATCCTTTTTGCCTGAGCCTGGTATTTCTCACCACCAAGACCACCTCTGCACCACGGTATTTCTTCCCACACAAGTATTCCCAAACGGTCACATTGCTCCAACACGATCCGCGATTGCTGATAATGACCTAAACGAATAAAATTGACACCCATTTCTTTCATCAGTTCCATTTCTTTGACTATTTGCTCTTCGGTCATTGCAGCAGTAACTCCGGCATGATCTTCGTGGCGATGAGTTCCTCTCAGCAAGAGACGTTGTCCGTTCAGATGAAACGGTCCTTTTTCTATAAATTCGAAATGACGAAAACCAAAAACTTCCTGTGTCGTCATTGTTCCTTTGTCCGAAGATAAAGTCAACTCACACGTATACAAGTTTGGATTCTTTGGCGACCACAGCAAAGGTTTCGCTATGTCGAAGGATAAGAGTTCGCCATCTTTTATTATATCATACGATTTTGTTTCGTTTTTAATAATTTTTCCTTCTGGATCTATAAGTCTAATGTTTACAGATCCTCCCACTGGCTTAGCTGTTGACGTGAAACCGGCATTCACTGTTAGCATACCTTTCATTCCTTTTGCATCAACCGATGCATCGGTGTGCACATACGAAAAAGCCATACTTGGCGTATACACCAGATTTAAATAGCGATAGATTCCTCCATAAAGGTTAAAATCTGACAGATCGGAAGGGATCATTTCCGCATCACGGCTATTATCACAGCGAATGCTCAAAGGAATTTTACCGCCAAATCGTTCCGAATCTTTATTTTCCTGAAAACGCTTTATTGCATCAGTTATATCAACACTCCATTCATCATAGCCTCCTACATGATCAGCCACTTTTTCGGTGTATATATAAACCTCTGTTTTTTGGCCTGCTCCTTCAAAATAAAGGATTGTGCGTCCATCAGCATACGGATTCTTGACTTCCAACTGCGTCTTATACCATCCCGGACCCTGATAATAGTTGACATCAGGATCAACAGCATCTTGTGCATTGAAACAATGTGGCAATGAAACATTTACCCATAAAGGGACTTCCTCAGAAGAACCTTTTTCCACAGGACGCACCGCTTCCCAGATATTTCCAATGTCTTCTTTCAAAAAGAGCCACCCCTCGTTTAACCTTATTTTTTTTTCATAATTTATCTGAGCAAATATCTGCATGGTAAATCCCAACAGGATGCTCAACACTAAACACTTCCTTCTCATGCTTCTTAAGTTATCTTCAATCCTTAAAATATTTTACCCGTCGATTCTAATTTTTGTTTTCTCAACAATGCCTCCAGAAAATAATAATCGGCATAAACTAACGGTGCATCAATTTCCGAATTTCCGGGTTTTGAACCTGTGCTATGCAACAATAGAAAACCCTTGTTTTCACTCTCCTTAGAACGATAGTTCTTTGTTATATTCTCTAGAATTGTATTTGCCCATTTCAAATATTTGCCAGCATTGGACTTATCATATAAGCTAAGCTCGTATAAGGCAGATGCCGTGCAAGTTGCTGCAGACACATCTCGTGGTTCATTAGGAATGCCCGATGCATTATAGTCCCAATAGGGAATCAGATCTTCGGGTAAATTAGGATGTGTGAATATATAGTTTGCCACATGTTTAGCTTGTTCCAGAAACTCAGATTTGCCCGTTTCTCTGTAACACATTGTATAACCATAAATAGCCCATGCCTGACCTCTGGACCAAGCTGATTCATCAGAATATCCCTGATGCGTATACCTACCTCTTGCCAAACCGGTTATTGTATCATAATCAACAACATGATAGGTACTATAATCATCTCTGAAATGATTTTTCATAGTTGTTTGTGCGTGACTGACTGCAATGTTATAATATATGCTGTCACCTGTAACTCTAGTTGCCCAAAACAGCAACTCCAAATTGAGCATATTGTCAATGATGACAGGATAAGACCACTTTTCTTTGTTGAAATCCCATGAACGGATGCATCCGATTTTGGGATTAAATCTCTTGCTCAATGTTTTTGCCGATTGTATAAGGACTTCCTTATAAGCAGAATCTCCTGTCAGCCTGTATCCGTTGCCATAACTGCAATACATCTTAAAACCCATATCATGAGTCTTATCATTTTTTTTCTCCCGTTCTAATAGAATCGTTTGATGGTGTGCCAGTTTTTTCCATTTCTCATCTTTAGTATATTCATACATATACCAAAGTTCACCCGGAAAGAAACCACTGCACCAATCTTTTGAAGGAACCATTATCAATGATCCGTCCACTTCGAGAGAACGAGGATTTGTGAGTTCGCTCCATCCGCCTTCGGCTCTTTCGTGTATACTTTTGTCGGATTCGTTTGCAATGGCCAGTTTCAGTTCGTCCATAGCATAAACCAATTGCCGTGAAGCAAAATCAAAATTGTTTCTTACAATATTGTTATCAACATTCGCTGCATCTTTTTTACACGAAAAAAAGAAAACCGAAATAATGCCAATGAAGAGAATTTTCTTATTCATACTTTTCAACTATATATAATTATTTTGTTACTTCATTTTCAAGAATATACTCACCGTTTTTTTCTGTTTCAAAATCAATGACGTGCGTATCTCTTAATGTAAAAACACCCAATTTGTTTCCGTTCTCCTTTTTATTCAGACCGGAAGATTGCGCGGTGAAAAAAAATGGATTCGGATTATTTCCTTTCACATTCTTCATCGTTATATCATTTGATGTCAATCGATTCAAGCTTCTCACCCTACAATTTCCTCCCAGAGAAGACCGTATCACAGCCTTTGTTATCACACCGTTTTTCCATTCCAAGTCTACCACAAAACCGCCTCTTGCACGCAGTCCCTTCACCGATCCGGATGACCAATTATCAGGCAAAGCAGGGAGCAAGAATATCTCACCTCCATGGCTTTGCAACAGCATTTCCGTGACACCAGCCGTAGCTCCAAAGTTACCATCTATCTGGAAAGGTGGATGCGCATCAAACAAGTTTGCGTATGTTCCGCCTCCATTGACCGATACACCTTTCGTATCCACATATTTCAGCCCATTTTTGAGCATTGAATAGGCATGATTTCCGTCTTCGAGACGTGCCCAAAAATTTATCTTCCAAGCCATTGCCCAACCTGTGCCACCGTCACCTCTAAGTTCCAATGTTTTTTTCGCAGCAGCAGCCAGTTCCGGTTCTACACGAGGTAATATCTCCTTTCCGGGATGAAGCCCAAACAGATGAGATATATGACGATGCTTTGCGTCCACTTCATCAA
This sequence comes from Dysgonomonas sp., assembly GCA_047974325.1. GTDB lineage: Bacteria > Bacteroidota > Bacteroidia > Bacteroidales > Dysgonomonadaceae > QVMP01. The sequence continues at coordinate 19,321 of JBKECE010000236.1, forward strand.
AATCAACAGACCACTCTTGCAATTGTCCTTTTGAACCCAGTTGCAGAGGAAACAAACGTTCTCTCATTTCCAACAGACTTTGCCTAAAAACAGAATCCGTATTCAACACTGTTGAAGCCTGAATGCAATTGGTAAATAAATCCCAGATCAAAGACATATCCATTGTTGAAGCCTTGCTCAATTCTCCGACTTGTTCTTTGTTTGATACATCGATGTATTTAAATTTATTTTCCGGTGAAGATGACGGATTAGTTATCAGATATCCGTTATCTTCATAGAGCCACTGTTGCATAGCTTGTGCAGCTCCTTTCATAAGGGGATAGGCATAGTTTTTCAGATAGACAGAATCTCCACCAAACACATAATGCTCCCACAGATGTTGGGCAAACCAAGTGCCGGCCATCGGCCAGCAAGACCATCTGGGTGCACTGCGCGAATCTTTATCAAAATTTCCGGCAGGAGCTGTTTGTGCCCAGATATCTGAATTGTGCTGTGCCACCCAACCCTGATTAATGCCATAATTTATTTGAGCAGTTCTTTCTCCATTTACAGACAATTCTTTTATAAATTGCAACAATGGTTCGTGACATTCTGCCAGATTAGTCGTTTCAGCGAGCCAATAATTCATTTCTGTGTTTATATTGGTTGTGTAGTTCGAGCCCCAAGGTGGCTGAACGAGGTTATTCCAAATTCCTTGCAGATTGGTTGGTTTTCCGCCTTGACGAGACGATGCAATCATCAAGTATCTTCCAAACTGATAGTAGAGTTCAAGCAGTCCGGCATCTCTGTCATCTTTCATAAACTGTTTCAGCCTAACATCAGTAGTTTGATGATCTTTGTTCGCAGATTTATCTCCGAGATTTATCTGAACCCGATTGAATAGGTTTGTATAATCTTTTGTATGGATTGATAGTAACTGTGTGTAATCCTTTTCAACTGTTTTTTTTAAAAAAGCCGATGCTTCGACCGAAGGATCTTTTCCTTCCAATCCGGGTGATTTGTCAAATCCGTTGAAGCTGGTTGCTGTTGATAATATTAGGACTACAGAATTGGCTTTTTCTACACTTATCAGGCTATCTTTTTGTACGGATCTCCCTCCTTCGAGCAGTATCTTCACATGAACTTCAAAGTTCATTCCTTCACCCGACCAATCATCCGCATACACTATCTGCTGCGGTTCAGTATCTCTGTTTGCTACATAAACAGGAGCTTTTCCTTTCAACACTAAATAATCATTTGCTGTTGCAGATAGTTTATATTTCAGCAGGCTGTTCATCGACAAATCGAAAGAAATTGAATTTTTCTTATCAGCATCCAATTTCACAACCATCACCTGATCGGGATAGGAGATAAAAGATGTTCTCTCATATTTTACTCCATTTTGTTCGTAACGGACGGTTGCAGTAGCATCCGATATATCCAAGTCCCGGTATAAGTTAGACACTTCTCCTGATTGCTTAATATCAATCATTAAATTTGCCAGAGGTAAATAACGTGCCGAATTAGGACCTTGAGAATTTGCTTTCCATATCTCTCCGGCTTCTTTATAACGCCCCTCATCTATTGCAGCACGCACTTTGGGCAAAGCAGGCAATGCTTTGACATTGTTTTGATTTTTCAGAGGATAGCCCGACCACAAAGTTTCTTCATTCAATTGATAAACTTCTTTCAGTGGATTTCCGAAAATCATTGCTCCAATACGTCCATTTCCTAATGGCAGAGCCTCTTCCCACACCGAAGCAGGTTTATCATACCATAGTTTTAACTCACTATTGTTTTGTGCATTGCCATTGAAGGATATGCAACAAATAGATGCTGAAAGAAAGATATATTGGAGCAATTGTTTCATCGGTTATTTATCGTAAACGTTTTTCATTTATCAGTCTTTTTCATCGACTATTTCAAATGCTTTTTGAGAATTTGAAATCAGTTTCACCTCTGGCAGTTTCTGACTCAACTCTAGTTTAATAACAGAAGCAACCTCATTTGGTGCAATTAGAGGAACATCAACTATTATTTGTCCGTTTTTTTTAGCCACTTTCAGAATAGTTCCGTCATGAACCATTGATGCTTTTTTCACCTTATAGTCGGCATCCAACACCAGTTTTCCGTCTTTAGGCCAATTGAATACACATAGGTACAGATCTGAGCTTTTCTCTTTATCTTTCCTTGTTATCTGTCCCCAGTCCGGATGTATTGGGCTGCGTTGTGTTCCATAAATAGCCTCTCCGTATATCTGCATCCATACACCCATATCATTCAAACGATTCACAGCTTCGTCTGGAATTTTACCTGTAGGATCAGGACCTATGTTCAACAAATAGTTTCCTCCTCTGGCAACTATTGTAATTAAACTTTGAATTAAGTCTTTAGATTGTTTCCAGTTCTTTTCATAACTTTTATATCCCCACGAACTACCGATATTCATGCAAGTCTCCCAATCGATGCCGGCAACATCTTCCAAACGAGGAATCTTCCCTTCAGGAGTCTTATAATCTCCGGGAAAATTGGGTCTCTTCAATCTATCGTTGGTTATAACCTGTGGATATTTTGCAAGCTCGTCCGTTATTTTTTGAGCTAGTTGGTCTGAAATACCCATTGGAGTGTCCCACCACATCACCGCAACATCTCCATAATTAGTCAATAGCTCTTTTATTTGAGGAAGTGACGTTTTGTAAAAGTATTCTTCAAAAGATGCCGTCGTTTGGAGGCAATCCCACGAACCATTATTCGCTTTCACATAATCGTTGATCGCCGTTGAGTCCGGATTTGGCCAACCTTCCCACATCTGCTTCGTCGCTGTGGCTCCACCAGCATTACACCAATCCTGAGACTGGGAATAATAAAATCCCAATTTCATATCATTTTTACGGCAAGCATCGGCTAATTCTGCAACTATATCCCTTTTAAATGGTGTATAATCAACAATATTAAATTCACTCACATTGCTCTTGAACATGGCAAAACCGTCGTGATGCTTCGTTGTGAATATAATATATTTCATCCCTGCCTTTTTTGCCTGATTCACAATTGCCTGCGCATCGTAATTTATCGGATCAAAAGTGCTGGCTTTTGCTCTATATTCCCGCACAGGTATTTTGCAACGGTTCATGATCCATTCTGCACCACCTCTTTGCTGTCTGAATCCGTTATATGTGCCGCCATATAAGCTATATGGCCCCCAGTGAATAAACAATCCGAATTTGGCATCACGCCACCATTGCATCTTCCGATCGTATTCAGCTTGAGTCAAGGTCTTCCCCTGAGAGAATGCACACGGAATTAGCAGAGAAAAAGTAAAAATGAGAAATAATATTTTTTTCATGTTATATAATATAGATTTCAATGATGGTTAATGCACTCAAAAAAAACAAAGTTATTAGCTATGATGCTACCGTATATATGTGTTTACAGTTTCGGAGCTGTATTTATTTTATCCAAAAATATTATTTCTTATTGAAAAATTTATCCATCTGGATTTCTGTCATAACACTTTGCAGAGCTTGGTTCCCAAGACGATCTTTCAACTGCTGATAGTATAAACTTTGTGGTAAAACATTCTTATCTATGGATTCTATCCAACCTGTTCCACCAACATTTTTATCTGTATATTCAAGATCCGAGCCCGTTGCATTGTTTGCATATCTGATTATTTTGTTTCTTATATCCTCACTCCATTTATCATTTGTACCGACACATCCGATTGCAAAATTCTGAGCGGTGGGTGGTTGCATCACAAAAATGAACGGTGCTTTACAGTTCCAAAAAACCATTTGAGCTCCTGACCATCCGTGTCCCGATCCCATATTGCCTCGGTTCGATGCACTTAAACAAGCTTCGGGACCATCTATTTCGATGTTATCGAACAAACATCCTGTTGACCATCTTTGATGTGGTTCACTGGACGCATACGACTCCTCTCCTCTACTGTCAACAAATGCATTTGGCCCTGCCACAGAAGATTGAAGGATGAAAGCGTGCCTGTGTTCTTTTGCATAACAACGCTGAAACAAATTCATTTGTCCGCTTATGGAATAAGCATACCTGCGCCCTCCTGTAATCTGGGAAATAGGATTAATTGCCGAAAGATCCTGACATGTTATATATTTAGCATACAAAGCAGTCGATACACAATAGTCAAAATGTTCCACGTTCACATTTCTTATCCAAGCATTCTCCACAGCCAGAAAATTTGCAAAAATATTAGCATGCTTTTCGTCCGAAAAGTAAACATCCTCGTTGCCAAATTTATTTTTCTCCGTAACAGTTTCATCGAAAACCGACATTCCATAAATATTTTCAATGCCACACTGCTTGATGCGTTGTTCGAATGTATATTTATAAACTTTCGCTCCGCCATATTCTTTCTGAAGCGCATTCGTGATCGGAACGTCCAATGTAATTTCATTACCTTTCACACCGATGATTCTTCGCTCATAGCGCACATCCTTAGATCCGGGTTCCCATTGCTGAGTTCCGTTCATATCTGTTTTGCCTTTGGTCTCCCTGAATCGTTGCAACACGTCCTGAGGTGTTTCTCCTTTCCGTGGACGTGGCAAGATAGAATCCATGCCTATGCCATGAATCCATTCGGCTGTGCTAGGACGTTGAACAATAACATATTCACCCGTTTTGAAAAATTCTTCCGCTTTGTCTACATGAATAATCCGAGTTCCCGAAGGCACATAATTGTCTGAAATATTTTTTTCTGTCGATGCAATTCTGACCGGTCTTATATTTTTCCCGATCTCGATCACACTGTATTTTTTAGGTGATGTAGCCAGCAAAACAGTTCCATTAACTGTATTTCCTTCGCCTCGCAAAATAATTCCGCTAGCTTCCAGTTTGAGAGGTACTCCAATTTTATAAGTTCCTTTTTTTACAAGAATTGCTCCTCTGAATCCGTAATGATTCGTCCGCAACTGTGACACAGAGTCTATCACGTGCTGAATCATAGGTGCATCATTCTCCAAACCTGATGGAGAGCCTATCACAGCTACAACCTCTACATCCGGAATTGCGATACCTCCTCCCATATAGCCACAATAAGAAAAATCGGGTATAATGTCCCCTTGCTCGGTATAGGGATGATATACCAACCTACCGTCTTTGTCAAAACCTATCAGTTTGCTTTGTGCCTGTGCGTATGAATTTGCAGAAAGGAATAAGAAGATGGATGATAAAATTATTTTTATATTTTTCATTTTTTAGTCGTTTGAGATATTAGATTTTTCGATACTCCAAAATTCCTCATATTATCCGGGAATGACTTATAAGAATCATTCAAATCATTATAGAAATAGCTAAGAGACCATTACAAATGCCGGTTTTTATCACTAATATAAGCGATTTCTGCATAATTTCCACGTTCTGAATCTGAACGGTCTATCAATAAATATGTAACACCATATTGAAAGAATTGGTATAACTGGAAATGAAAATAAAAAAGGTTTCCCAATTTCAGTATAAAATAGATACTGTATATTTGCCTTGTATTATTTCTTATCTGCGAAAGTTCTTTTAAATCAAAATATTCAAATTCCAAGTGAATGAAAAACATTTATATCGCTTTATTACTTTTGATCTACGCCACCCCATCGCTCTGCAACGACTATTATTTTTCTAATCTATCATTGCAGAATGGATTGTCTCAGATTACTGTCACAAGCATCTATCAGGACAAACAGGGATTCATGTGGTTTGGAACAAGAAGCGGACTAAATCTATTCGATGGTTATCGATTCAAATCATTTTTCTTTCATCCGGACGATCCTCTTAGCATCAGCGACAACAACATCCAATCCATTGAAGGTGACAACAATGGATTTTTATGGGTTGGAACAACTAACGGGCTGAACAGATACGACCCAAAAACAAGTACATTCAAAAGATTTCTGGCTGATAAAGGAATTAAAAATACCATCTCACACAATTCTGTAACCGCTCTCTTTTTTGATAAAGAAGATAACATTTTGTGGATCGGCACCAGCAATGGATTAAATAAATATGACTTAAACAAAAATATTTTTGAATACATTGCACTAAGCGGATACGAAGACAGCCCGATTCAGGTAATAAAAAAATATAACAAGCAATTGTACATCGGAACCCCGACTCAAGGTCTGATCATTTATAATCTCAACACTAAAAAAACCTCCTTCCTGAAGAATACGCCCTTGATAAAAGGATCGTTAAGCCACAACAATGTCAGAGATATTCTAATGGATACGAAAGGGAATCTTTGGGTTGCCACACATCACGAAGGTGTGAATTTGATGAAAAAAGGTGAATCCGTTTTTCAATGTTATAATGAAGAAAACGGCTTGACAAATAATTATGTAAGATGCCTCAAAGAATCGCCCGACGGAAAGATACTTGCAGGAACATTCAGCGGTATCAATGTTATTGATCCGGAAACGAATAAAATAACACAATACAATTCTTACTTGCCAAACAGAGGCAATCTCAGCCACTACTCCATCCTCTGCATCTATTTTGACCGATCCAATACGCTTTGGATAGGCACATATTCCGGTGGCATTGACTACCACAACGCTTTTGGTCTTATATTCCGGTATTTTGACCCCAGCTTCAATCAAAGCAATATTATAGGTATAATGGGTGCGATGGTAGAAACACCTGAAGATCTCTACTTTGCAACGGAAGGTGGAGGTATTCTGGAATTCAACAAAAAAACAGAATCGTTCCGCAATTTTGTAATATATAACAATTCGTCAAAATCCTTTGGACAGAACATCATTAAATCCTTGTATCTGGATGGAAACAGAATTCTCTGCGGAACAAACATTGGAACCATATACAGCTTCGATCTCAAAACACAGAAATTCTCATTGTTTTATGACTTAAAAGAAGAAAAATCAATCTATCATGTCAGTAGAAACAGCAGTGGAGATTTGATTATCGGAAGTGTGAGTCAGAATGGGCACATCATTGTTCCGAAAGATAATCCGGTGAATGCCCAGAACAGTTTTCCGGTCAAAGGTCTGAATAAACCCGTTGCTTTTCTCAACATAAGATGTGTGCTCGAGTTGGAAAAAAATGTATATCTGATTGGAACCCGGCACGATGGGCTTTACCTATACGACAAAAACAATCAGACTTTGGCAAACTACAGAAGCAATCCCAACAAAAACGATCCCAACAAGTTGCCCGACAACTACATCAGTTCCATCATAAAAGACAGTCAGGGACATATATGGATTGGTACATTCGGAGGCGGCTTTTGCTTGTTTGACCGAAAAGACGGAACTTTCAAAACCTTCCAAAGGCAAGATAGTTTTCTAAACAATATTTGTTACATAGTGGAAGACAATAAAGCCAATTTATGGATCAGTGCAACATCCGGAATATCTAGGTTCGACATAAAAACAGGCAAATTCCTGAATTATAATTTTTCTAATGGCATAAAGATCAGCGAATTTTCACCGCATTCTGGATTAAAACTCCACGATGGAAGAATCGTTTTTAGTGGTAACAATGGTTTCACCATTTTTGATCCATCCAGACTTTCTCCAAATCCATTTGTTCCTCCTATCGTTTTAGAAAATTTGTATGTGAACAATAAAGAAATCGTTTGTGGCGCGCCCGACGGAATACTGAACCAAACTTTGCCATTCCAGAAAGAGATCGTATTGAGATACGATCAGTCGAACATTGCAATTGAATACAGTGCTCTGAATTATATTTTTGCCGATGGCAACAAATACAAGTATAAACTCGAGGGATTTGATGACGGTTGGAATGAAGTAGGAAACAGAAGAAGCGCATATTATACCAATATACCTCCCGGAGAGTATGTGTTTCGTGTAATCGGAGCTAACAATGACAATGTCTGGAACAATGAAGGTGCAAGTATCATTATCAAAATATTGCCTCCTTTCTGGAAAACATGGTGGGCATATACTATATATGTTCTCGCTGTCATCGGTCTATTGATCTTCATAGTCAGGTATTATACTGAAAAGAGAAGGCTCGAAAACGATGTCAAACTCAAGCAATTGGAGGCTAAAGCTCAAGAGGAGTTTCATCAGGAACGATCTCGGCTGTTCACAAATTTCTCACACGAGCTAAGGACACCATTGACACTGATAATGAGCCCACTGAATGCATTGATCGAAAATAGAAAATCTTTCTCAGAAGACGAAACTAAAACACTACAACTGATGCATAGCAATGCAAATAGACTGTTGCGTCTGGTGAATAATCTGATGGATTTTCAAAAAAACGAAAGCAAGACTATGTCGTTGAAAATCTCAGAGGGCGATTTTGTGCGTTTTACATTGGATATGACTTCTTTTTTCAATGAATTGGCAATAAGCAGAAAAATTAAATTTACATACGTTCATTCTGTCGAAAAAATCAATTATTGGTTTGATCAAAGTCTGATGGAAAAAGTATACTTCAATTTTCTATCCAATGCCTTTAAGAATGTCCATAACAATGGTGAAATAAATGTCATATTGGACATAAAGTCATTCGATGATCTTGAAGGAGAAATCCCAGAGAGAATAGGCAGCTTCCACAATCGTAACATACAATACATTACTGTAAAAATCAAAGATTCGGGCATCGGTATACCGCAGGATGAATTAGAAAAAATATTCATTCCATTCTATCAGGTCGCGCAAAATGAACATGCAAGTTCCGGCACCGGGCTAGGATTGAGTTTGAGTAAATCCATTATCGAAATGCATCATGGCATTGTGTGGGCTGAAAGCGAAAAAAATAAAGGTGCTGCTTTTACTTTTATCCTGCCGGTCGATAAAGATATTTTTGCAAAAAACGAACTCCTTGATTCGTTTGACAAAACCCCTGCTTATTCCTCAAAAATAGAAATTGCGGAGAATGCAAAAATAAAAGGCAGCGATACAAAAAAGGAAAAAACGATTCTCGTTGTAGAAGACAATCGGGATGTTAGAAATTATATCATCTCTCTTTTAGCAAATGACTATAATATGCTGGAAGCACACAACGGTGAAATTGCCATTAACATTGCAAAGCAACATCTGCCGGATCTCATCATCACCGACCTGATGATGCCCAAGATGGATGGAATGGAAATGACACGGATATTAAAAACTGACCTCAACACGAGCCATATACCGGTGATAATGATCACAGCTCTTGCCACTCCGTCAAATGTGACCGAAGGTTATGAAACTGGTGCAGACGACTACATCACCAAACCTTTTAATGCTGAGATATTAGTCGCCAGAGTAAAAAATATTATACAATCCAGAGATAATCTTAAAGAGATGTACGGGAAGCGTTTCTCTCTAGAATCGCTAGGAATAGAGACTACATCCGTAGACGAACGCTTCATGCAAAAAATATATGATGTGCTGATGCAAAATATTTCCGATCCGGAATTCAATATTGATAAGTTCAGCAAAGAAGTGGGTATGAGTAAAGCCAACCTTTACAGAAAAATCAAGACAAATACCAATTTTTCGCCCAACGAATTTATAAGAAACTACCGCTTAGAAGCGGGAGCGAAAATGCTGAAGGAAACAGATATGACGGTTTCGGAAGTGTATGTTGCTGTCGGATTCAACAGTCTGCCCTATTTCTCCAATTGCTTTAAGGTTCAATATGGTATTTCACCGACCGAGTTCACATCTAAATTTCATTCACAAAAATAAATGACAACAACGATCATCCTCATATTGGTAATTGCAGGACTGGTTTTCATAATTGTATATCAGCAAATGCGCATGCGAAAACTCGAAAACCAGGGCAAATATATTGATAATAAATCAGCCGGAAATGGTTATACGAATGGAAGCAATCTCGATTTAGAAACAATTCAGACAGTTTTGAATCCGCATCTTTTCAAAAACATATTGAATTCTGTTCAATCACACGCCTTCCAAACATATTTTGCATTGGACAAATTGGCAAATATTCTCAACTACATTTTGTACGAAAGCAAAAACAGGTATGTGACACCAAAGGAAGAAATTGATTTTGCTAAGGATCTAATTGAAGTGAACAAGATTAAACTGAGTCCGTTGTTTGAATTGACTGTGAAAACAAAAATAGATGAAACATCTTCTCTATATTCACAAAAGATATTGGCTCCTCTCATCACAATCGATTTAATCGAAAATGCTTTCAGACATGCCGATCTGCAAAGTAAAGATGCCTACATCTCCATCGTATTCAGTTTTAAAGACAATATATTCAGTCTGACCGTGTCCAACAAAATATCTCCGAAAGCCAATCTGAAAAAAGAGAAAAGTGGTATTGGTAATGCCTCGATAGAACAACGCCTCGATATATTATACAAAAACTGCTACAAACTGGAACGAATAATTGATGATGATGTTTTTATTGCACAATTAAAAATTAATCTGAATGAATACAAAGATAAGATGCTTGATTCTTGACGATGAATTGCCAGGACTTGCCTACTTAAAAATATTGTGTGAGCAGTTGCCCGAAATAGAAGTAGTAAAGGCATTCAATGATCCCCAAACCTTTCTGGACGAGATTTCTCAGATTGAATTTGATCTCTGCATTCTCGACATAGAAATGAACGGAATGAGCGGTCTACAGATTGCCAACATATTAAAAGATAAAGCAATTGTTTTTGTCACCGCATACAAGGAATATGCAGTTGAAGCTTTTAATTTGAATGCGGTTGATTATGTCTGCAAACCAATCCAACGGGAAAGGCTTAAACAAGCTATTGACAAAGTTATTGACCGATTGAACAACTCCAATGAGAAAAAGGGATTTGCACAACTCAACAGTGAAAAAGGAAAAGTGCTGTTATTTTTCGACAAAATAAACTATATTACAGTATCGGATTCCGACAGCCGGGACAAGGTTGTTTATCAAACAGACGGCAAAACATTTATTCTCAAAAATATTTCTCTTAGCAAACTTCTTGATATTTTACCCTCCTCCATGTTTTGCCGCATAAATAAACAGGAAATCATCGCTCTGAAAATAATCCAATATTTTTCTCACGATCAAATAATATCAACTCTCAGTTCATCAGGAAACGCCATTCAATTCACACTTTCCGAAACTTACCGCCTCGATTTTCTGAAGAAAGTTTCCTCCCTAAGCTAAACTTATTACATTATTTTCCAACTTCATTACAATTTTTTAGCACATCAATACTTCTACTGGCAAAAGAATGTACTAAATGCATAATTTTGTGTCTAGTTCTAACATGGTAGATGACCAATAAATAAAATCGTAATATGAAAAGATTCAGAAATATATTCTTTTATGTACTCATTATCGGAAGTTTCTCTGCTTTGATCTATGGAATCATATCTAAAGGAACCGAACTGGAAGTAGGCAGAGGAATCATATCTAAAATAAGTGAAAACTCTCCGGGCAAGGAGTTTTTAAATTCATTGACCGACAATTTACATCATTCAACAGGCTTACTCCTTCTGCAAATAATAGTAATTATTATTGCTGCCCGTTTTTTCGGCTGGATATTTAAAAAAATGGGACAGCCCAGCGTTATAGGAGAGATTCTGGCAGGGATAATTCTGGGACCATCTCTCCTTGGTTTATACTTTCCCGAAGTTTCCGGTTTTCTTTTTCCGGTCCAATCGCTGGGCAATCTCCAGATATTAAGTCAGATCGGATTAATCTTGTTCATGTTTGTCATTGGCATGGAACTGAATCTGAAAGCACTTCAGAGCAAAGCTCATGATGCCATCGTGATAAGCCATGCAAGCATCATTATTCCTTTTTCGTTAGGTGTAGGATTAGCTTATTTCATCTATCAGGCGCATGCTCCCGAACATATCGAGTTTTCATCATTCGCATTGTTTATTGGTATTTCACTCAGCATAACAGCTTTTCCGGTTTTGGCACGTATCATTCAGGAACGAGGCATTCACAAGACTAAACTGGGTGCAGTCATCATCACCTGCGCAGCCGCGGATGACATAACAGCATGGTGTCTATTGGCCGTAGTGATAGCAATCGTGAAAGCCGGAGCTGTATTAAGTTCCCTATACACCGTAGCATTTGCCATTGTCTATGTGTTCTTTATGATCAAGATGGTGCGTCCTTTCCTGAAAAGAATAGGAGAATTGTATCAATCCGAAAAGCAATTGAATCAATCTGTTGTAGCCTTATTTTTTGTCGTATTGTTACTTTCTTCCTTTGTGACCGAAACAATTGGTATCCATGCACTTTTTGGCGCTTTCATGGCCGGAGCCATCATGCCGGATAATATAAATTTCCGAAAAATATTCATCGGAAAAATTGAAGATGTTGCCTTAGTCCTATTTCTTCCTATATTCTTCGTTATCAGCGGATTGAGAACGGAGATAGGACTCATAAATGATCCCGGACTATGGGAAATCACAGGAATTATTATTCTTTTGGCCATTATAGGTAAATTTGTGGGGAGTGCCCTTGCTGCAAAATTCGTAGGTCAGAATTGGCGCGACAGCCTTACCATAGGAGCACTAATGAATACGCGTGGACTTATGGAACTCGTTGCCCTGAACATCGGTTACGAATTGGGGGTGCTGAAAGCTGAAATATTTGCGATGATGGTCATCATGGCATTGGTAACAACATTTATGGCAGGACCAATACTCAAATTAATAAACAAAATCTTCAAAGATAACGATAAGAAAGAGGCTGAAAAGATCTCTAATATTGTAAAATATAAACTATTGATGTTTTTCCGAAATCCCGAAAAAGGTATTGCTCTTGTAAAACTAGCAGATAGTTTATCAAAAAAAGTGGATGACAATACTTCCCTGACAGCAGTCTATATGATATCTTCCAAGGGACTTCATCAGATAGATGCCGACACTTATGAGAAAGAAAGCTTTGTTCCCATTGTCACTAAAGCGCATTCTCTGAATCGCGAAATAATATCATTTTTCAAAATCTCTAATGACGTAAGCACAGATCTGTCCGACATTGCCAATAGAGGAGAATATGATTTATTATTGATGAATCTGGAAGAGTCCATATTTGAAGGTAGTTTATTAGGACGTGTGCTAGGTTTTACAACACAAATCATCAATCCTGAGAAACTTATCAACACGGTAATCGGTAAAGAAAGGCTTATTGAGAACTCGCTCATAGACAATAATACCCGTCTCATATTGGCAAAAACAAAAATACCCGTAGGAATATTAATTGACAAAAACTTCAAAAATCCGGACAATATATTCATTCCTATTTTCAGTGAGAAAGATGAATTTCTCATCATCTATGCACAGAAATTCATACACAACATAGGCTCGCAAGTTTCAATTCTGGATTTATCAGACAAAAGCAATCATTCCATAAAGGAACGCATCCGGCTAATAGAACACAATGCACCCAATCACATAAGGTCTATAAGTGAGGAATACGCAAAAGAAGATTTTCTGACTCAACAAGATCTCATAATTATAAGTCTGGACAGTCTTGAAAAATTTATTTCACTGAAAAAAGAATGGATAGACAACACCACATCCATACTCATTTGCTCTACGGGCAAAATATGATTCATCGTAAGACTCCGTTGAAATCTAAAAAAAGAAGTTGCTCTCTATTGACTGCTTTGACAATCAAACAAAGAACAACTTCTTTCTATAAATTAATAATTTTCCTGAGTAATAAAAAAATTATTTACTGTCGGCTTTTTCTATTTCGAGCAATTCTATTTCAAATATAAGTGTAGAGAATGGTTTAATCTTACCTGCATCACGCGAACCATAACCTAATTCGTAAGGAATATAAGCGATCCATTTAGAGCCAACCGGCATCAATTGCATCACCTCTGTCCATCCCTTGATCACTTCACTTAAACCCAAAGTGATAGGTTCACCTCTATCCACACTGCTATCGAAAACTGTTCCGTCAATCAATGTTCCATGATAATGTACTTTCACACGATCCGAGGCTACTGGTTTTGGACCGGTTCCTTCTGTTATGATTTTGTATTGCAAGCCATCAGGCAGAGTAACCACACCTTCTTTTGTTTTGTTTTCTTCCAGAAATTTCTGACCAGCAGCAATATTATCGGCATATTTCACTTGCAACTCTTGGTCTTCTTTGGCTTTATTCTTTTCCTGCATGCTCATGTATTGTTTTTGAACAATATCATTAGGATTTTCAACCAACAGAGGTTGTTTCCTCAATGCAGTTTCAAATCCGGAAATGAATGCAGGCATATTGATTTTGTCGTTAGCATCTCCGGTTATCTGGCCAAAATTGTTTGACATCTGAGACAATTGTGCTCCCAATCCAATACCTTTATTATAAGCATCCTGACCGGTTTTTGGAACAAGCGATTCTTTTACTCCTTGTATAAAAAGCTCTATATTTTTTTTATTCACAACATCTGTTGCCGAATCAGAAACAACTCCTATTTGTTTCAGATAGCTATCCAAACCTTGTTCAACCAAGCCTGCTCCATAAGCATACGAGAGTGTATCTTTTTCAGTTTTGAGTGACGGTTTAGCCGCAGGCACACTAACTTTTGGTGCTACTTTCTTGGCTGTAGCGGCTTTTTGAGCTTGCATCGAGAATGTGCTGATCACAGCAAGCATAAAAATGGATGATACAATTTTTTTCATTTGATTTATTATTGTTAAATTATTGTTGTTCAGTTCGGGAAACAAAGATAAAATATTTATTTAACAATTAGTGATGAGGGTTCACGAATAAAGATTATTTAAACCTTATCTTCTTTTCCCTATAATAATAAAAAACCGGAGAACTCACCATTCAATGGTATGCTCTCCGGTTTCTAATTTTTTTATTGGAGATTTTAGATACGGTCTAATACCGTTTTTATCAAATCTTCAACCGAGCCTTTGTAGTTAGAATTTGATTCTCCTGCCAGACGGTTAGCAATAATGGCACAAACGGTCATCGCTTTGTGTCCCATCAGTCTACCAAGTCCGGCAAGTGGTGCGCTTTCCATTTCATAATTGGTAATCATATCTTCTCCAAATTTGAAAGTCTCAATCTTACTATTCAAATCAGGATTGGCCAATGGCATACGCACATATCGGCCTTGCGGGCCATAGAAACCTATTGCCGAAATTGTTACACCCTTTATCATATCTTTGCCAACCCGTTCAACTAATTCTTCGTCAGCTTTCACAACATATGGAGAGCAATGCAATGGCGACCAGTTTACGTGCTTCTTGAAAGCATCTTCAAAATCAAGTAAAGCCACAGAATTGCGATTTTCATAGTAATTGAGCACACCGTCAAAACCTATTGACTTAGCAGAAACCACATATGACCCTATCGGACAATGGGGTTGTAATCCACCTGAAGTACCCACCCGAACCAACGTCAGTTGTTTAAAATCCCGTTTTACTTCGCGTGTTTTGAAGTCTACATTGGCTAAAGCATCAAGCTCTGTGAGAACAATGTCTATATTGTCAGGTCCAATACCGTGCGATATTGCCGTAATTCGTTTTCCTTTATACATGCCGGTAACAGTCTTGAATTCACGACTTTGCACCTCGCATTCAATGCTATCAAAAAAAGAAGCTGTCAACCCCACTCTATCAGGATCGCCCATCATAATAATTCTATCAGAAAGCTGGTCAGGTCTGATATGTAAATGAAAAACACTGCCATCGCTATTAATAATTAATTCTGAATCTGGTATAACTCTCATGATCATTTTGTTTAAAGGTTTGTATACAAATCTACATAAAAAGCTGGCTTATGCACCTGCTTAAGGGAAATAAAAGCCTAAGGCTTTATAGATATTTAACGTGTAGGTATGTCCGACACTCACAATTATCATTTATTCAGTTTCCGAGAGACTACCTGTTTTTCCACAGCAACAAAGTCTGGAATGCAGTGAGCAGAAATGGTAGTCTGTTTTTAACGCAGAAATACAAAATGTAACTTTTGAGTCCCATCTTTTCTCTCTGCAAACCCTGCACCGATTCCCGCACATGGTGATTGTTTATGATCGATTTTACAATATTGAACCTGAGAGAAAAACTCTCATTATTGACGGAAAAGAATACATTGTCAATACTGGTTATTGCCCTGAGCACATAGTCTGATTTAATTCTGGAATCCGCATCCCTTATTTGATCAGGAGACAATACCTTATTATATTCATTCCTCAACTTGTCCAGATACAAAAGTTCTTGTCCCCATCTGGCTGAATCATATCTGTTCGACAAAGAGTTGTCACTGACAGAATAGTGATATAAGGCATCATCGATGAATAAAACATCCCGAGCATGAAGCATCGCAGTGATACAAAACAAACGATCTTCGCATCGGTGCAATTGTTTATCAAACCGAATTTGATGCCGTTCAATAACATCTCTTCTAAAAACATAGATCCACGGAACACCCATATAAAAAGGCCCACCATATTTTTCCGATCCGATCATGGGCAGCATAACCTTATCCACCATCTCACTATCACTATACATTCCGTTTAGCGATGTAGCATTGAGCACCGAACCTGAATCGCTACGGCAAGCATTGAATCTTATTATATCCGGTTTGTATTGATGCACAAAATCGGACAAAATCCGATACATATCCGGTTCTATCCAATCGTCCGGATCAACAAAACTTATATAGTTGCCGGAAGCCTCTCTCAAGCCCGAATTACGGGCTTCGGACACTCCGGCATTTTGTCTATGGACAACTTTAAAACGGGTATCCTTTGTTGCATAAAGGTCACAAATGCGAGGTGACGAATCAGCGGAACCATCATCAACAAGAATAAACTCCAGATCGGTTTCCGGTTGCATGAGCAACGAATCCAAACAACGTGGAAGCAGTTTTTCCATATTGAAAACGGGAACAATAACCGAAAATAAAGGATGATCCATCAAACAGTCTTATTTTTACGTCAAATCTGTTATCTATATCTCTTACGATAGAAAAACTCTGCTATTTCAAAATCAAATTCAGTGTCAATGTCAATGGATTCGGTTTCAGACAATCCATACATATACGGCATCCGTCCGATCACATTCTTATACTTCATCATGTTTTCCTTCGTGATAATAGATATGGCAAAGTTGAGCGCATATATATCGGGAAGATCCTGACTTCGAGGCTGATGTTCCAAATCATAATTGATCGGTTTATTGTCCAGAAACATAAATTCCTTGACGAGATTTGCCGAGTTGAGCGAATCAAACTTATGGCTCACTTCTTTAAATGTTTTGATCGCATTTGCATAACTTTCCGATTCCACCATCGGATTAGTCACATTGCAGTATGCAACAATGTCTCCATTGAAGTTTTCTGCCATGTTATAATATACATCACTCATCGACACACTGCTTGTAGCATAAACGGGATCACGTTTCACGGTCTCAGCTCCCAGATTATGAGCGATTTCGAGCATACGGTCGTCATTCGAGTTGACAATGATGCCATCAAACCCCTTAACACCTTGCAACTGTTTGATCTTTAGTTCCAACAAGTTTGATCCGGCAAACGGACGCAGGTTTTTATTCACTACACGTTCCGATCCGGAACGGACTGCTATTAATGCTTTTAGTTTCATAGTGATTCAAATTTTTTATATGATAGTTAGTTGTTTATATGTTTGGGTTAAAAATATACCGGATCACATCTTTTATCTCATGCAGCAGCCTGTCGGGTGATTCGTCTTTCAGTAATTGTATCTTTGCCTCCAATTCTTCCAGATTTTCAAACTTGTCGTCAATGCCATAAAACTCTTCGTTTTCTTCCTCCGTCCATCTCAGGCAAGGCTTTCCCAAAGCCAACGATTCGTAATATGCGGTTGTGTTCACTGAAATGGAAAAATCCACAATATCTGATTTCAGCACCTCTTGCACAGAATGTTCTCTTCCCAGAAATATAATATTTGAACTGATGTCTGCATGCCGCACATGATATTTATCTTCAATAAAAGGATGTTTTTTGATGTAGAAAACTATCTTATTGTTGTGTTTTCGGTTATATGCTTTCAACACATCCAACAGCTTGTCATTTGTGTCCAGATAGAGAGGCCTTCCCAGCAAGACCAAACATTTGGTAAAAGTCTGATTAATGTGATCTATCTCAAAGTCCTTGTATTTGAGATTGCCGAGCAGTATGAGTTGAGATTCAGCAAAGCCGTGCCGGGTGAGAAAATCTATTGTGGACTGTCCCCAACAAAGCATTTTTTGGGCTACACAATTTTCATAATTGATAATGTCAAACGGAATCAATCTTTTGAAATTACAGAAAATGCCATGCTGTAACGTGATGGTCTCTGCATTGTGTTTATTAAAATACAATGTCAGCAAGGTTTCCTCTTTATAGGAAGAGTTAAAACAAACATATCGCTTTATATTCGTAGGGTATGCCGTATTTTCGAGCAAACTGATCTGGTTGAGCAGTTTAATCACCATAGCAACAAACTGCAATTTGTATTTGAAATTTTTGCCAATGGAACGACGAAAAACCAATCCGGCAGCCATCCAGAAATGTTTGAAATATGTGAATCCGAAGGGTGAAACTTTTTTCAACATCAATGAAGACAGGTCTACAACTTCGGAGTGAGAATAATATTGCTGTGTTGTTTTGGCAAGATCCCGATAATCGGTGCGATTGATCAGATAAGTGATCAATGTTTCTTCTTTCGTTTTCAGAGCCTCACGCAAATCCATAAAATTGCAACTCAGATAATATTCCTTGAACACATCTCTGATATTGGGATTTGCTTCAAAATCGAGGTTCAGATAACCGGCAATCAGATATTTCAGATTGTAGCCTTTGTAAGAGTAGTCAAATTTCTCTTTTATTATTTTGTAGTTATTAAACCAAGTTTGATCCATAGAAGCATTTATGTTGTAGTCACACAAATTTAGAAATTTATTTTCACATTATTGTCAGCAGGGAAGAAGTCGATCTTAAAGTCATCAATATCGTCCTCCGGCGTTGTCTGATCAAATAATCTGCCCAATTCCTTGATTTGCTGTTTCAGCGAATCGGTCACAACCTCGTCTCCTGCGGCATGTAGGACAAATATGCCTCCAGCAATCCGAGCTATCTGGTTGGCAATGCTATCATTCACATCCACACCCAACGATTTCAATTTTCCAAGAGCCAACTGTCCGGCAATTGCTTCGAGTCGTTTTTTGCTATGTTCCACCAAATCGGGTTTGTTTTGCAATGCTTCAACATTTCGGGTTTCTACATCCATTCCGCTGTCTCTGATTGTGACAAAGCGGTAAGGGAACGCATAAGATGTTAACGAACCTGTTTCGATATCGTAGATTTTGTTCTGCTCACCCGAAATATATTCTGTGATGTCATTCGCATGAAAATGTCCTGTAAATATTGCTTTCATTCCACTATCTGCAAACAGATCGGCATAATGTTTCCAATCATCAATGATGTATTGAGAAAATAGCATTTCCTGATAGGGAAAATGTTCAACTAAGGCGTGATGCATCATTCCCAAAACGAGCTTATTTTTCCTCTTTGCTTCGAGGAACATCGATCGTAACCACATTTCGGTGTGCTCGTTGATCTTTCCTCCCGATATGCTATTGTTTGTATATTCTTTATATCGGCATCCATCGATAGCCACGAGCCAAATGTTATTACTCAGTTCGGTCACATAGCTCAGCGATGCCGTATCTTTATACAATGCCTTGCTATAACCACAATCGGCATATATCTGCTCAAATTCTACCGGATCCACATTTTCCGCTTTTTGCACCGTTTCACCTTTGTAGAGTGAAGCATAAGGCATATTGATATCGTGATTGCCGGGAACCACATAAATGCGAATGCCTTTATCGCGCAGAGGCTGCAATTTTTTGACTAAATCTATGTGACTTTGTTTTTCACCGTCTTTTGTCATATCGCCCGAAATGAGCAATATATCTATATCGCTATGGAGATAATCAGACAAAACTTTGTCCAAAATGAATGGTATGGCAGTGAAATCTCGTCCTGCCGATTCAGATAAAGAACTGATTGCTGAACCATTATCCATTAAATGTTCAGACAGGAAGTGAATATCAGAGATCACTCCTATCCTTAGCTCCTTCTCTGATGCACAAGACGCCAATGTCCCGATAGCTAAAAAGAGGATTAATAGAACCTTTTGGAGCAGCCGCAAATGTTTCATCATTGATAGATATATGAATTTATTACATTCTTGACATTCGACCGGAGTTTGATCTCAGTCAGATGGAGACAAAGTGCAATAATAGCTCCAAAAAGCAGGATATAGATCCCTCTTCTTTTTTCCCGAAGGCTATTTTTACGAAAACCATAAATCAACATGGCAAGACCAATAGCCGCAATAATGGAAAAAACAATCTTGCCTATGAAAAGGTATTCATATATTGTGTTTGCCTGACTACTCAATTGATAATAATCTTCCATAAAATTTCAATTTTATGCTAAATTAGAAAAAATATTTTAAGTTGAGATCATATCATGCCGCATCGTACATAGTTTATTTATATTTTTGTGTTCAAATAATCAATTGTAGATCAATGCAAAATATATTCAAAAAATCGACATATCTTCTTTTTTTCGTTCTCTTTTTCATCACTTCATGTAAAACTCAGCAACCTAAAGTTCATTATTCCGATCTAAAATACCCGAAACGGGAATTTCGTGGAGCTTGGATTCATACCATTGGTCAGAATCAATATAAAAGCATGAATCCGACACAGATGAAACAATATTTTACAGATATGCTAGACAAGTTTCAATCGATCGGGATCAATGCTGTTATTTTTCAGGTGCGCCCTCAGGCTGATGCTTTCTACTATTCCGAAATAGAACCATGGAGCCGCTATCTGACCGGAATGCAGGGAAAAGCTCCTGACGGAGACTTTGATCCATTAGCTTTCATGGTCGAAGAATGTCACAAACGGAATATCGAACTGCATGCATGGCTCAACCCTTACAGAGTAACCAGTGCCGAAGGACAACAATTAGCTAAAAACCATATCTACAATTCTCGTCCCGAATTATTCGTAAAATATGGTTCACAGATTTACTTTGATCCGGGTATACCCGAAAACAGGCAATATATCTGCAAGGTAGTGAAAGATATTGTAAAAAGATATGATGTGGATGCGATACATATGGACGATTATTTTTATCCATATCCCATTGCCGGACAAAATTTTCCGGATGATGACAGTTTTCTGAAACATGCTTCTTCACAAGGATTCAAGGCAAATCAACGAAGCGACTGGAGAAGAAACAATGTGAATCTGCTTATCAACGAACTGCACGATGCGATAAAAGTCACAAAACCATGGGTAAGGTTTGGTATCAGTCCATTCGGCATTTACAGAAACAAGAAAAGCACATCGGACGGATCAGGAAGCGACACCAACGGATTGCAAAATTATGACGATCTGTATGCCGATATCAAATTATGGGTAAAAAATCATTGGATAGACTACAATATACCACAGGTATATTGGGAAATAGGACATAAAGCGGCAGATTATAATACATTGGTCGATTGGTGGGCTAAGAACAATTATGGAGATCATTTGTATATCGGGCAAGATGTGAAACGAACAATGGATGCTACAAACTCGGCTGGTGACACTCAATTGTCCGAAAAATATTTGAAAGAGCGCAGTCATCCCGAAATAACCGGGAATTGCTTCTGGAATGGTTATCTGCTACTCGAAAACTATAAAGGAATATCCGGTGAATTAGTAAATAATTATCAGAAATATCCGTCACTGATTCCGGCTTATACACAGATGCACGATAAATCTCCCAAAGAGGTGAAAAATTTGAAAGAAGAGTTTACCCCTACCACACATATCTTGCAATGGGACAAAGGCGGAGACCCGATCGACCCCGAAAATGCACAATACTATGTCGTTTACAGATTTGAAAACGGTGAAAGAAAGAATCGGGACGATGTAACCAAAATTGTTTCGATTACCAGAAAAAACAACATCATTTTACCTTACGAAGGAGGAAAAATGAAATATGAATATGTGGTAACTTCCGTTGATCGATTCCACAATGAATCAAAAGGGAAAAGTAAAAAAATGAAATTGTAATAAGATATAACGATGAATTCAACTAAAGAAAACACACTATCACTTGCTATCGGAAAAGATGATTTTCAACGTATCGAAACAGGAGACCTGAAACAGATATTTCGCGAAATCAAAGACACGACTGCTAATAAATATCTTCTACATTTCGAAGACATGCTGTATGTGGCTGCCGGAAGTTGGTCTGGAGATGAAGAACCTGACGATATTATGATCTATAACGATGGAATTTATCCTTTTCTGCCGATAGAATACCAATACCTGAATCTCTCAGCCGGATCGGCTCTGAGCAAAAAAGAACTGCTCATCGAAGTGGATAGTATCAATTTTCAGCCGGCTATAGATGAAAAAGGGGATGTTGTGCGTATGAACTGGAATGAGAAAAAAGGTTTTGTGGAAAATAAAAACGGTATCTTAGCCGCTTGGTTTATTATATATCAGCTGGGAAATATTGTAAAAAAATAAAGAATGAGTAATAAAAGATTTGGCATGATTGCCAAGACAATGGCAGGACTCGAAGATTTGCTGGCAGAAGAACTGATCGCGCTGGGTGCAGACAATCTGGAAATAGGAACCCGAATGGTATCATTCGACGGAGACAAAACGCTTCTCTACAAAGCAAACATACATTGCCGCACAGCTTTGCGGATATTGAAACCTATCTACACGTTCAAGGCAAGAAACGCCGACGAAATATATGCTGAAATAAAAAAAATAAACTGGTTTGACTACATGACCGAAAAGCAAACCTTCGCTATCGACTCAGTTGTTTTCTCGGAAATATTCACACACTCCAAATTTGTAGCCTATCGCGTGAAAGACGGATTGGTCGATTTTTTCACCAAGAAAACCGGAGAACGGCCATCGGTGAGTGTTGCTAATCCGGATTTATTGATAAACATACACATCGCTCATGATAAATGCACATTAAGCATCGATAGTTCGGGTGAATCATTGCATAAAAGAGGCTATCGGACAGCTCAGACCGAAGCACCTCTGAATGAAGTATTAGCCGCGGGAATGATTCTCAGAACAGGCTGGCGTGGCGAATCTGACTTTGTGGATCCGATGTGCGGATCCGGAACTCTGCTGATTGAAGCTGCGATGATCGCCATGAATATACCACCGGGCATTTATCGCGAAAGTTTTGCTTTTGAAAAATGGAACGACTTTGACAAAGACCTGTTCGATGAGCTATACAATGACGACAGTCGTGAGCGTGAATTTAAGTACAAGATATACGGCTCCGACATTTCAGAACGAGCCATCGCTATCGCCACTGAAAACATCAAGAGTGCCGGTGTAGCACGCTATATAAACATAGAAACAAAGGCTCTCCAACAATATACCCAAGCTCCCGCAGAAACGGGTATATTGATAACAAACCCTCCTTACGGGGAACGCATCAAACCTGACGACCTTCTGGGCATGTATGAAATGATTGGCGAACGGCTGAAACATGTGTTCACCGGCTACAAAGCATGGATATTGAGCTACAAGAAAGAATGCTTTGACAAGATAGGACTAAAAGCATCACAAAAAGTGAAACTCAAAAATGGCTCGCTAGACTGTGAATTTCGCGAATATAGTATTTTTGCAGGGAAAAAATATGACCGGAAGAAAACGGATGCCTAGAGAGTTTCTTTTTTGTTGAGCCTTTTTCTCAGATTATTTGTCGGATACAATACGGCAACTATCCCGATCAGACTCACTGTGACAAATATAGCGACGATATCCCACACTTGCACTTGCACCGGATAAGCATCTATGATGAATGTTCCGGGTGTTGTTCCCAGTTTCAACAAACCGAAGTATTGCTGCAAGAGACAAAGGATAAGCCCCAGAAAGAGACCGAATATAGCTCCTGACAGTGAGATCATCCATCCTTCAAACATAAATATCCGTTCAATCAGTTTATTATTCGCTCCTAAATTCTGAAGAATCTTTATATCATCCTTTTTGTCCATTATCAGCATAGATAGTGAACCTACAATATTAAAAACAGCAATTATCAGGATAAAGGCAAGTATGAGAAATGTGACCCATTTCTCAATGTTCACCATCCGGTATGATTCTTCTTGCTGCTGGAAACGGTCTTTGACTATATAATCACGACCAAGAATACTTCTCATATCTTTAGCCACCTTGTTTATAGATGAACCGTCCTTCAATTTTAGATCCAAAGAAGTGACTTCTGTGTCATAACGGAACAATTCACGAGCCTGATCGATAGAAATGATAATCATCTGCTCATCATATTTCTGCTGATTCAAAGCAAACACTCCACGTGGATAGGAATAGGATGTGGAAAAAGCCGTAGACGGATTAGCCAGATTGATCTTCACGTCTCGTTTTGGTGCATAGATTTCGAGTGGCGCCACAAATTTAGCTCTGATGCCCAACGACATAGCCAAGCCTGCTCCAACAACAGCATAGTTCACATCTCCTTCCTTGAGTTGAAATGTACCGTCTATGATCACGGCATCGATATTGGCAAGATATTCAAACTGTGGGGAAACACCCTTCACTATAACCGGAAGTTGCCTATCCTCGAAACGTAAGAGGGCATTTTCTTCTATCGATTGCGACACAATTTCTATTTCGGGCAATGATGTTGCTTTTTGTATCACACTATCATTCGGGACAAATGCTTTGCCTTTCACGGCCGTGATCTGCAATTCAGGATCAAATGTGCTGAATGTTTTACTCACAATCTCAGTGAAACCATTGAACACAGACAAGGTACACACCATTGCCATTGTGGCTACAGCAATGCCTAAAACAGAGATTAACGATATTATGTTAATCGCATTATGAGACTTTTTTGAAAATAAGTATCGCCGTGCTATGTAAAAAGATACATTCACTCTTCTGACTCTGTATTTTTTTTATTATCCGCTGTTTTTAGAAGCTTATCTATCTTTTCCAAATAATCGAGTGAATCGTCCAGATAGAACACAAATTCAGGAATGATGCGCAATTGCTTACCCATGCGCTGACCTATATCGTAACGTATACTCTTCACATTTGTGTTGATATTTTTTAATAACTCCACACCCTTGTCGGAAGGAAAAATGCTGAGATATACTTTGGCAACACCTAGATCGGGACTAATACGTACCGAACTGACCGATACAAGAACACCTTGCATCTGCTTTGTTTGAAGCAAAAAGATATCGCTCAGTTCTTTCTGTATCAGTCTGTTTATTTTTTGTTGTCTGGTTGATTCCATTCTTATCAAATTATTTTAAGCACAAATTGCAGAACACAAAGATAGCAATTGAAACGGAAGTAATTTCCAAAAATAAAGCAAACTTAAGGTTTCAGACCTTTTATTACTTTCGTATATATAACAACACAAGTCTGTTATGCAGCCAAGATATACCACTAATATTTTTGTGCATTTAAATTCTCTATTCGCCTGCAGTTTCCATATCGGGAATTGTTACATTGCCTTTTGAATCGGCTTCGCACTGAAATTCGTAATATTGGGCAACAATCTGTTTGTCTTTCATTTTCAAACCTTTACCCTCTTTACACAAAATGGAGAATGTGTGTCTGTCCGATATCGGATCATTATAAAAAGTAATAGTATACGTATTCACACCACTCGCAGGATAACCCTTGGATGTTGCAATCTCTGCTGCCTTTTGCACATTGGTTGCAATAGCCGAATAATCATAATCCTTTATGTACCGGCCTTCTTCTCCTGTGAGCTCACTGTCTGGTTGTGAGCCGATATCTTCTTTATCTTCAAAACTACCTGCTAATATATCAATCGGGATATAAGCAACCCTTCGTTTTCCATCAGTCGCATTGTAATAAATAGTCACGGACCGTATTTTACCATTCACCGAGTTATTTCCTCCACAAGAAATGATCATTTTCGTCACTTTCGTTTTTGTGTCGATATGTTCTCCGACCTTTTCTTTGAGAACTCCGTTTAGTTCTTCTTTTTTATAGATATCCGCCGATGTGCAGGATGCCGCAAAAATTGTGATGCAGAGCAAAGCCATCAGCAATGTAAAGTTTTGAGTGTTTGTTTTCATAATCTATTTTTTAGACGAGTAATCTCTATTTTTTCCAAATAAGGGTGAGTCCATCTCTGATGGGTAGGATTACTTTTTCCACCCTATCATCTTTTGCTATCATTTCATTAAAGTCTTGTATTCCTATTGTTTGTTTATCTGTGTGATGCGCTTTCTCGAGCACTTTACCATCCCAAAGCGTATTGTCGGCAATGATCAAGCCACCGGAACGGATTTTATCAAAAACAAGATCATAATATTCTACATAGTTTCGCTTGTTGGCATCTATGAATACAAGGTCGAACATACAATCTATCATAGGTATAATTTGCATCGCATCTCCTATATGCAGTTTGATTTTATCTTTCAGTTTCGATTTGTGTAAATGCTTCATGATAAAATCTTCCAATTCATCATTCACCTCTATCGTATGAATCTCTGCATCGTCAACAGCACCTTCCGCCAAGCACAATGTCGCATAAGCAGTGTATGTACCTATCTCCAATATATATTTTGGACGGATCAGCCGGCAAAGCATTTTGAGTATCCTACCCTGCAAATGTCCCGAAAGCATACGCGGACGCAACAGATTCACATGAGCATCCCTGTTCAATGCTTTCAACAAAGCACTTTCTTCATCGATGTGATTCAGTATATACTGATCCAGCAATTCTATCTTATCTATGTCCATATTTATAAGATAAAGAATGAGATAACAACCTAAATATTCATGCTGTTATCTCATTCAAGTATATTAACGCGAAGTGCAAGTCCTTAAAAGAACTTATCTAAGTCTTTTTTATTCTACCGGAACAAAATATTTCTCACCGGCTTCAAGAACACTTCCCACTTTTTCTATTTCAAGGAAAGATGTGCCACCTTTACCATCTGAAAAACTTCCGCTAAGGTAAGTTACAAGATCATTTTCGGTAAGAGATTTTTGCTCTGCCAATGATTTCAAAGCTTTCAAGAAATATTCCTTGTGCTTGTTTGTTGTGTAACCTGTATCTTCCTGAAAACGGGCATCCACACCATAACAAACTGACAGGTGACGCGCAGTTTCAACATTACTGCAAAATGCATACACAGGACTTTTGCTGCGGAATGCTGCCAAAGTTCTGGCTGTGCGACCTGTAACGCTGTCTGTGATAATAGCCTTAACACCCAATTGGGTTGTTGATTTCACAGCTTGTTTAGCCAAGAACGATGTTCTATCATATTCACTGTCTTTGAATGGCACTGGGATCACTTTTTCTTCCAATTTAGAAATTTCGGCAGCGCGTGCTATTGTAGCCATTGTACGTACTGCGTCTACCGGATATTTACCATAAGCGGTTTCACCACTCAACATCACAGCATCGGTTCCATAATAAACAGCATTTGCAATATCTGTCACTTCGGCACGTGTTGGACGAGGATTTTCAATCATCGTGTGCAACATCTGAGTGGCCACAATAACCGGTTTTTTATATTCAATAGCTTTGCGGATAAGTAAACGTTGGATTCCGGGAATGTTTTCCTGTGGAACTTCGATACCGAGGTCACCACGAGCAACCATCACTCCATAAGCATGTTGATATATTTCGTCAATGTTGTCAACACCTTCCTGATTTTCTATTTTAGCAATGATTTTGATGTTGCTATTGTGTTCATCAAGGATTTTTTGAACATCCAATACATCTTGTTTATTTCTTACGAAAGAGTGAGCAATGAAATCTGCACCGTTACGGATAGCAATTTCAATACACTTTCTGTCTTTTTCTGTAATCGATGGCAAGTTCACGCTAACTCCAGGTATGTTCACACTCTTACGGCTACCAATCGTTCCATTGTTTTGAACTTCGCAGAGAAGGTATTCATCGTTTTTATCAATCACTTTAAGAGCCGTTTCACCATCATCAATAAGCAACACATTGCCTACAGGCACATCTGCTACAATGCTTGGATAAGAAACAGATACTTGTTCGGGAGTAGATTCGACATTAATGTCTCCGATAACCTTCAGCTTATCGCCTGTTTTCACAACAATCTTATCGCCGGAAGCAGTTTTTGTGGTGCGGATTTCAGGACCTTTTGTATCCATCATCAAACCAATAGTATTTGACACAGCACGTACATTATTGATCACTTGTACAAAGCCGTCTTCTGTCATGTGGGCTGAATTCATTCTCACGACATTAATACCCTCGTTGTAAAGGGAACGGATGAAATCAACATCACAACGCAAGTCTGAAATGGTAGCAACAATCTTTGTTTTCTTGAACATAAAAAATAGTTTTTAAATAGATGTATTATTTGATATGATAAAATAGTCAATCGCTAATGAATATGAATTGAAACCCAAACCCAGAATAGAACCTCTACACGCTGGTGCGATCATAGATCGATGCCTGAATTCTTCACGTGCATGAATATTGGATATATGCACTTCGATGACCGGCGTCTCTATGGCTTTAATAGCATCATGCAGTGCTATTGAAGTGTGGGTATACGCTCCTGCGTTAAGTACAATGCCGTCAAAAGAAAAGCCAACCTCGTGAATCTTATCGATCAAATCACCTTCATGATTCGATTGATAATAATGTAATTCACAATCACCTTTTTTTAGTTCTTTCAATTCTGAAAAAAAAACATCAAATGAGGCATGACCATAAATCGAAGGTTCCCGTTTGCCAAGCAAATTCAAATTGGGGCCATTGATAATCAATATTTTTTTCATTTAGATGTTTTTAAACATAAGTAGCTTGAAATTTCAGCACAAAAATAATTATTTTTTTTGATAGTAGAAATTCTTTATCAACTTGTTTTCTCATTAAAAATAAGTAATTTATGCCTTTTTTTGTATGAGCGGATATTTATTGATCATAAATAGCTCTGTCATTATATCCCCAATGTTCTCTGTTTTCTGTATTTTTGAAATAAAAAAATGAAAAAACTCATTAAATGGAAAGATTATTTCTATTTTCGGAAGAGTGACAAGGTAAGCATTATATTGCTTTTGATCCTGATTACTTTGTCGGCCATTGTCTATGTGGGTTCCGGAATTTGGAAAGATTATGCATCTGTAGAGGATGATACTTCTGCTCTTGCCGAATTTGATGAGTTTCAACGCAATCTAAAACCGATTTATAATACAAAAATATCCGACGGATCAGATTCCTCAACTGATACGACGGAACATAAAGGGAAAAAGGTAAAAGCCGACAAATCAAAATTACAGGAAGGACAGACCATAGACTTGAATGCAGCAGATGTCAATACATTGAAAAGAATCCCGGGAATCGGAGACACTTTTGCCGAAAGAATTGTGGAATACAGAAAAATGCTAGGTGGTTTTGCAAAAGTTGAACAATTGACAGAAGTGCAAGGTATATCAAAAAAGAAATTCGACAACATTGCTTTATTTTTCTTTATCCGGAAGAAAAATACCAAATTGAAAGTGAATAAATTGACTGCATCCCAACTATCAAAACATCCCTATATATCAGACAAGCAATCGGAAGCCATCGTACAGAAAAGAGCAATGGGTAGAATCAGTTCAATAGAAGAATTATCCAAACTAGCAGATTTCAGAGCCGCAGATATTCAACGACTCAAAGAATATATTTCTTTCGATTAGAAAATATATGAGAAAAACAGCTTATCCGTCGATAGAAACCTGCTATCTATCGATAAATATCATAATAATAACAAATTTTGAATTACTTTTGTGAAAAATTATAAAGTTACAAAGCTAAAAAGATTATTATGAAAAAAGTTTTTTACTTGCTGTTTATTGCAATTCCTTTTTTATTAACCGCTTGTGTTACAGACGAAGAAGATACAACTATCGTAGAGAATAACGGAAAAGTTGTTGGTACATGGGTTTATGATTCCATGACTCCGAACGTGACCGTATCAGGAAATGCCCTGATTGCCACAGCTGCAACAATTGCATTAAATTCCGGACTGCAAAGCTATGCCTCTACTCTTGAATACAATACATATGTATTCAAATCTGATAGCACCTTTGTCAGTACCGTAGCTCAAGGTGACACATACGGAGGAACTTATTCGCTAGTGGGAGACTCTTTAACACTCAACTATACATCTGCATCACCTATCACATTTGCAATTGTTACGGCAAATGATTCGGTTCTAACTGTCAAAAAAAGCTATATGACAGAAATAACAGAATGGGCTTCATCTATCATCGGCAGTTTCTCGGGTGTTGAGATTACATCTGCAACTATCACATTGAAGTATACAAAACAAAATTAACACACTTAACTTCTTCAGGGAAGGTGTGATAATGAAAACGGAGAATGGTGTTTATCATTCTCCGTTTTTCGTATATATCCGATTTAGAAAGGATAACCGATGGCAAAGTGCCAGGCAAAATCACGACCCAGATTTGGACGATAGATAACCCAACGATCACCTTCGTCGCGTGAGGGGTCATAAGCCTTCATACCAATATCAAGCCGGAGAAGCAAGAAACTGAGGTCGAATCGGAGTCCCACCCCATACGAAAGTGCTATTTCTTTATAGAAACTGGAAAACTTAAATTGTCCACCTGGTTGTTCGCTATAGTCTCTCATAGTCCAAATATTTCCACCATCAATAAATCCGGCAACTTCTATAAAAGATGAAGCCTTGGTTCTGTATTCCAAACTCAAATCGAGCTTAATATCACCCACCTGATTGATAAAATCTTCCGATCCTTGTTTTGGTTTGTACGATCCCGGACCTAAACGACGTGTGCTCCATCCGCGAACACTATTTGCCCCACCAGAAAAATATCTCTTTTCAAATGGCATGACCGATGAATTACCATAAGGGCTAGCTATGCCCACGCCAACTCTATAAGCCAGAGAATTACGATCGAGAAAAGTATGAGTTTGAGAGAAACTCACATCACCTTTCCAATATTCAGCATAGGCAATTCCCATAAAAAGTTTCTGTCCAAGAGAATCCACTTTCGGTGAATAAAGGGATGTGACAAGACGAGGCAAAGCACCTCCAATATCGGCACTGAAACGAAAAGTGTATGTGTCTTTTACTACATTCCGGGCTGAAGATGTTTGCGTATAGACCAATGAGTAGCCTTGCCGGGCTATCAGTTGATTTTGATACATTGTCCTCAGCATGGTATTGGATGGATTATTCAAATAGTTATCTTCAAAATATTGAGAGATCCAAGGCATTCGAATATAGTTGACATCTAAAAGATCTAGTGCATGATTCAACCTGTTTCTCCTTGTTGCCCACCTATATGTAATAGAAGTGTTGAAGAATTGCCTTGTATACTCCGGACGATGCTGATTGTTCAGCCCAATTGTCAACTGTGTACTCGCAGATGACTTATTTGTATTGTTACCTTTGAACCAAGGCAACAGAAATTGAGGAAAAGATAAGCCGATATCAAACCCGAATTCATAGTAACTCTGATTAAACATATCGGATTTTTGGCTTCCCGGTATAAATTCGTATGCACCTTTTAATTTAAGACTCAATATTTCACCTCCGTTGAAAAGATTTTTGTGCTGATATGACACATTGGGCGCAATCCCTAAATCTCCGGCAGTATTTGTTCCGTCTATACCAAACTGCATTTTATGCACTTCTCCGGGAACCAACGATATATCCACATCTACATACCTGACAGTATCGCCCTCTGTCGGAGATGCAGGTGTCAACAAAATATCAGTCTGTTTTATTGCGCTAATGCTGTTGAACGCAGAAAATGTCCTTGTATACGCCATATCGGAATATCGCCTGCCTTGACGAAACATAACATTGCGGGCTAATGTAGATTTCCTTAAAAACTTATTTTCCCAATGCAGCATGGTTATCCCATTGAATAAAATTGTGTCTGGGATTTCATTTTTGTCTGTTTCGATTGGATCATATCCACTTCTGACCGTAATATTACGAATATTGTAGCGACGAAAAGCAGAACTGTCTTTTTCCGGATAAAGCGACAAGAACAAATCGACCTGATTAGACATCAATGTAGTGTCTGCCTTATGATACAAATAATCTCTCGAAAAAGAATAGAAACCCCTGTTTCGGAAAAATGAGGTTATATTCGTCCGTTCCTCATCCAATTTCTCTTTATCAAACAACATCCCTTTCGAGATATTCGACCTGCGCGAATATTGAGCAAAAGGAGCCATCAATTGTTTGGGTATTTCCGCTGAATCCAATTCGTACCGCCGTATAGTGTAAGGTGTTCCTGCTTTAATGTCATAGGTGACAGACATTTTCTTTTTAGTCACAGACAACACGGTATCTACTTGTGCATTCAAATAACCTTGATTCACCAGCTGCTGTTGTATCTGATGAGCAGAAACATATGCAAGCCCGGGACTATATATAACGGCCGGCTCGCCTAGCTTTCTGATGATGCGAGTAAACCATGTTGTGTCTGTTCCGGCACTATTGTAAAGTCTCAATCTGAATTTTCCGAGAAGCGGCAAACTTGAATTTGGTAATTGTCTCAGATAACTTTCCATTTCGACCTTGTCAATGGCTCTATTGTCTGTTTTTATGTTTACGCTATTCAACAAATACTGACCATCGGGTATATATTTCTGTGTGCTGCAAGAATACAGAACAAAAGAAAGAAACAGTAATCCGAAAATCTTATTTTTCATCGAAACGTATTATTCTTGTTGTGCACAAATATAACTAAATGAGACAAGCAACTGCTGTGCTTATTGTAAATTTCGTTATCCTCATTCTTAATCTCCAAAATTGTTTACATAATATGCAAAATACAGGCAATTCGTTTTCACTTCATCATAGAACCTTGTGTCTTTATATTTTTGCAGTTCTTTAAAATATTTTCTATTGCGGATTAGTATACCATCATCCTTCAGATCATCCGACCAATAATAATATCCGGTCATTCCATTTTCGGCATAATATGTTGCTTGTTCACATTTAGATAATGCAAACGCGATGCGGGCTTTGAGTTCATTGTCAGTTGCCAGAGAATATGCCCTGTCAAAATATGTTTGCGGATAAGATATGTTATCTTTGGAATAGATGGGATAATTCTTAAAATAAATACCTGAATATATGTCGGCAGGTTCTTTTTCGCCGGAATGGTATTTTTCTCCGTTACCGTTTGTCTGATCGAAACGCAGAATATGTCTGTAATAGCCATTGCTGGTCATATTGTAGTAAAAATTACCCAGAAGATAATTTGCTTTGGCTGACAACACATTATTTTCTTTACTTGCTTTTTGCAACCGAATCAAAGCCTCGACAAGTTCTTTTTTGTTCATCCGTGGTTTGATATATTTAAATTCGGATAAATAATCAGATCCCATCACATAGTCTTCGGTGCAGTTAAAACACTCTATCTTGTTGTAGCCAAACACATCAGCCGAAACATTGTTGAATCCATGATAGTGATTCTGATCATCAACCTCCTGATAACCTTCCCAAGTGGAAATATAACTGATGTAACCGGGTTTCACTTTGTTGAAATATTCCAATGCCTTCTCCAGATTGCCTTGAGCAAGATATATATTACCGCGCATATCTTCTATATAACTCTGCACATCAAATTGCTTGGCCGTCAGTTTCGATTTCGAATAGGCGGCATCTGGATAGATTCTGCCCGAAATATATTGCTCCATCACGTTCTTGCTCGTTTTTTGATACAACTTCTCAATGTCGGCAAGCAAATCCAAACGTGGGTAATTTTCCAGAGTCATGATGTCGTGGCTGAGCAAAAATGATTTGGCATAGTCACCTTGCAAGAAATAGCGATTTGCCAAAACATCAATAACAAATCCGTATGTGCTGTAAGTTGCTATGTTTATAGAATCATAATAATAAATGCTTCCATCATATTTTTGGTTCAGAACGTCTTTATATTTAGTGTAGAAAGAAATCTCAATGTCATTCGTTATTTTAGGTTGCTCACTAATATCGATATACATTGCCAGATTTCTCTTTTGTGAAAGATATTTCGGATTTGAAGTTTCCACTTTTGCAAGATATTGCTTAGCTGCACTGTAATCTTTGTTTAGAAAACAAAGATATGCGGAAGTCAGGTTCCAAAAATTTTTATCCTTTGTACTCGGCTGATTTGCCAGTTTGAGAGAAATAGCCAGAGTTTGTTTGAAAAACACATCCACATCACTTATGTCTTTGTCACGTACAATGGGATACCGCTTATCGGTAGCTTTCTCGAAACAATCTCCTTCCCAACAATAGAAATCAGATTTCACATAAGTACGCTCAAGGCTATTCACAGCACGAGCCATCAGCACCTTGGCTTGAATAGCATCAGGTGTTTTGGCTGTTATTTTTTCTACGGCTGCTATGGGATTACTAAAACTCATATAGCCCAGAAGTAAATAAACGTCATTTATCTCATTCGCAGTTTTCGCTTTATCCAGAAATTTTTTAAAATCAACATTTTCTGTGAATTTTATAGATGAGAGCGCACCTGTTTTCAGATTTTTAGAATTGGTGAATACTTTGAAGAAGTTATAATTGGCCTCAGTTTCATCTCCCAATCCGCGTTGGGCTCCGGCTTTCTGATCCAAAGCATAGTAATAAATGGCCGGTTTGAAATTGAGCGATTCCACATAAGTATCAAAATAATCAATTGCATCGCTATAATTGCGATTGTAATGTGCAAAACGAACCAGTTGGTAACCATATCTCAATTTCAACTCTTTGTCAGTTTCTGCTTTCCAGCTTTTTGTTAACACAGAAATCACTTTATCCTAGTCCAGTTGATCTGCCGTTTTGGAGTCTTCGGGACGATAATACCATGAGTTATCCGGATCAGAAGATGTAATACTCATATAAGGTTCCAGATATTTTGCATACGCAAGATAGAGCAATGCCTGCTTGTGTTTTGCCACGAAAGAGGCATCAACAAACCGGAGTTTGCTGTCGGAAAT
This sequence comes from Dysgonomonas sp., assembly GCA_047974325.1. Lineage (GTDB taxonomy): Bacteria > Bacteroidota > Bacteroidia > Bacteroidales > Dysgonomonadaceae > QVMP01. Next base: position 54,280 of record JBKECE010000236.1, read on the forward strand.
CGCTTTACCCGCTATCAGATTTTGAATGTCGGCGCGTGTTGTTTTAAACACAAGATATTCGGTGTTTGCGTAACTCAATCCCAGATAATCTTGCCATTCTTCGATGTTTTCGTTTTTTCCGGTGTCGGGGTCTGAGTAATACCCTGTGCCATAAGTTAACAAAAAA
>JBKECE010000249.1:0-16498 GCA_047974325.1 Dysgonomonas sp.
TTCACGGACACTTGTCTCCCTGTTTTGGGATCAGTTCCCAATATCCGTTCTCCTACTTTACGATCTGTCTGCACTTCCAAGGTGCTTTCCACTACCGGATGGAAATGTTTATAAAAATCACCGATCAAACTAGTCCACAATTCTTTACCTTCAGCCACGTGGTCAAATTGCTCCTCCACTCTGGCCGTAAAATTATAGTTCATGATCTCAGGAAAATACTCTACCAGAAAATCATTCACAACGATTCCTATATCGGTCGGGATCAACTTATTTTTATCCGCACCATAAATCTCTGTTTTCCGGGTGTCAGTTATTTTGCCGGCTTTCAGTTGCAACACATCATATTGCCTTTCAGCACCTTCTACTGAATCTTTGATAACATATTCACGGTTTTGGATCGTGGAAATGGTAGGTGCATAGGTGGACGGACGTCCGATGCCCAATTCTTCGAGTTTCCTCACCAAGGAAGCTTCCGTGTAACGAGGTGGACGTTGAGTGAAGCGTTCTGTTGCTGTGATCTCTTTGGGATCGAGACTTTCACCCTTTTTCAATGGAGGAAGCATGCCTTCAGTGCCCTCTGTATCTTCATCGTCAGTTCCTTCCAAATAGACTCGCAGAAAGCCATCAAACTTGATAACTTCTCCTTCGACCTGAAAATGCAAATCTTTGCTGCCAAACCCTATGGTTATAGTTGTTTTTTCAAACTCGGCATCGGCCATCTGAGAGGCAATAGTTCTTTTCCATATCAGTTCGTAGAGTTTTTTCTCCTGCGCAGTGCCCGAAACTTCATGATCTGACATATATGTAGGTCTTATGGCTTCGTGAGCCTCTTGCGCACCTTTCGATTTGGTTGAATATTGTCTTGTCTTAGAATAATTCTTGCCATAGGCAACTTCGATCTCCGCCTTAGATGTGTTGATTGCCAAGGTCGACAGATTTACAGAATCGGTACGCATATAAGTGATTTTTCCCGATTCGTAAAGTTTTTGTGCCAGCATCATGGTTTGCCCCACAGAATAGCCCAATTTGCGTGAAGCTTCCTGCTGCAAAGTAGAAGTAGTGAAAGGCGCGGCAGGTGAGCGTTTTGTAGGCTTTGTCTGGATATCTTCTATCGAATATGAAACCGATTTCAGCAACTCTAGGAAAGAAAGAGCCTCTTCTTTGGTTTTGAGCCGCTTGTTGAGTTCTGCTTTGATTTCCTGTTTGTCTTTTGTAAATATAGCTACAATACGATAAGAAGCTTCAACTCCAAATTTTTGAATTTCCCGTTCCCTCTCCACGATGAGCCGCACGGCAACAGACTGAACACGTCCGGCCGAGAGAGCAGGTTTTACTTTTTTCCAAAGCACAGGTGACAATTCAAATCCCACCAGACGATCCAACACCCTTCTTGCCTGCTGTGCGTCAACAAGGTCTTTATTTATCTCACGTGGGTTTTCTATAGCATGAAGGATAGCTTCTTTCGTTATTTCGTGAAATGCTATCCTTTTCGTATCTTTTTTTTCCAAGCCAAGAGTTTCGTATAAATGCCATGAAATGGCTTCCCCCTCACGGTCTTCATCGGATGCCAGCCAGACCGTTTCGACTGTCTTCGCCGCCGCTTTAAGCTCTGATACAAGTTTTTTCTTATCAGCTGATATTTCATAGACCGGCTTAAAGTTATGAGCAATGTCTATGCCAAGATCTTTCTTCTTCAGGTCACGAATATGACCATAACTGGACATTACCTTAAAATCTTTTCCCAGAAATTTCTCTATCGTTTTTGCTTTCGCCGGAGATTCTACTATTACTAGGTTTTTTTGCATGTTTTGTTTGATTTCTATCTCTACGGTTGATATTCGTAAGTTTTTAGAACCGCAAAAGTAGTCATTTTGTTCATCATATTCCTTTTTTTGTGTTCAAAAAATCAAATTCTCAAAAAAATTGAATACCGTATCAAAGATATAGTTTAATAAAATACAGTAAGACCGAAAGTTATCATATCAGCCAATCTTCACAGATGTGAGTTACAAAAATCTAGCCAAAATCGAGCTGTTGTCAGTCAGACATTCTTAACAACCTAAACCTTCTCTAACAGATATTAATTTATTTTGGGGCTTGTGACTGTCGTTTTAAATAATATAATTTCTAAATTTGCATTTAGGAAAATGAGATTGTAGCATAGGAAAAGGCCGTCCGGTCTTTCTTTAGATTCTAATAAATAATATTCTATATGATATGAAAACATCGCTAAGATAAAGATCAGTATCAAATGGATTTCAATCGTTTCAAAAGCAAATATAAAATATCGACACTCGGCAAAAGCATGAAATATATTCTTTTTGCCGGGAATGTTTTTGTTATCATATTATTATTTCTCTCCACACAAGCCCCCACAACCTCACCGTCCCAATATCTTTTTATCGCATATTTAGGCATGGGATTTCCTATTATAGTGCTTTTTAATGCTGCATTCCTTGTGATATGGATAGTGACTTTCAACTGGAAATTTATACTTCTGCAACTTCTTGCACTGATTGTCTGCATCAACTCCATTTCCACCTATTGTCCTTGGAACAAAAGTGAGGAACAGATTGATCCAAAATATGACATAAAGGTGATGACATACAATGTCAGAGGGTTTAACTGGCTGGAAGGTGAAGACGCACGCAAAAACCCGATATTGGACTATATAGCAAACTGTAATGCTGACATCATTTGCTTACAGGAGTTTGCTCTGGAGGAAAAAAAAGACAAAAACAAAATTTTGTCAATAGAAGAATTCGATGATATAATGAAAAATTATCCCTACAGAGCAATCATCAGGTTAGGCAATACGGAAAGTTCGTGTATTTACGGATTGGTGTGCTATTCAAAATATCCTATTCTCAGACAAGGACGTGTGCCAATAGAAAGTGCCTACAACGGATCGGCAATGTATGAAATTCAGATAGGTGAAAAAGTAATTACGGTTGTGAACAATCATCTGGAATCGAATCATATAACAGAGGAAGATAAGGCTTTATATAGAGAGTTGGTGAAAAGCAAAAATAGCGAACTGGTCAACCCCGTATCTCAAAGTATACAGTCAAAACTGACACCTGCATTCAAAACGAGGGAAAGACAAGCCAACATTATATCAAATTGCATAAAAGAACAGTTGAAAAATACGAATTCTCTCATCCTCTGCGGAGATTTCAACGAACCTCCGATCTCTTATGCATACAACAAAATCCGAGGTGGTATGGTAGATTCTTTCAGTGCATCGGGATGTGGATTAGGCATCACTTATCATCAAGATGGGTTCTTGTTCCGGATTGATTATATTATGCACACACAGAGCATTCGATCAAAAAAATGCTATGTGGACAAAGTCGATTATTCGGATCATTATCCAGTATTTTCGTATCTATCGATCAAGTATGCTTAAATAATTGAGGGTTATTTCCGACCGGACAAAAACGCAAACTGATTAGAGTTCTATATCAATTTCTCAATTGCCCAGAAAGGAACCGAGGGCATTGTCCAAATCGTCTCCATCCAGATTTTTAGCAACAATAACACCTTCCGGACTGATTAAAAAGTTGGCAGGTATAGCCCGCACTCCGTAAAGCTTTGCAGGTTCACTATGCCACGACTTGAGGTCAGAAACCTGAGTCCACAACAAGCCGTCTTTCTCTATTGCTTTGAGCCAAGCATCCCTGTTTTCATCCAATGACACGGCCAAAATATCGAAGCCTTTGCTTTTGTACTTCTGATAAGCTTTCACGACGTTTGGATTTTCTTTTCGGCAAGGTCCGCACCAAGATGCCCAAAAATCCACAAGTAAATAGCCTTTACCCAAAAGATCTGACAATTTGATTAATTGCCCGTCAGTCGATTTTGCCTCAAACAATGGTGCTTTTTTTCCAACAGCAACTGTTTCGTAGACCTTTGCTAGTTCATTCAAGGTGTTCACATAGGGTGTAGTTTGCAACTCCGGCGATAACAATTTGACATTGGCTTTTATCTCATCGGCATTGAGCCTGTATGCAAAATCACGATACAAAACATAGGCTGATACCAGTGATTCAGGATGTTGCCTGATGAAATCGTCAATCTTCACATCTTTCTGTTTCCTGTATGAAATAAACAGATCTTGCTGTTCAGATCCTTTTACCGTAGTGTTTTTATATCCGTTCAAACTATCAAGGACTACTTCGGTCGGATTATTATCCAGAAAAACAAAGTATGTGCCCTCTTTTGGATTTAAAGAAAGTCCATATATCTCAGGCAATTTCAATTTGGTCGAAAAAGAAAATTTTCCTGCCACTATCTGAGCCGAGTCTATGGTAAAAAATAATTTCTCGTCAAACTTTTGCAAATATACCTTTCCTGAAACTTTGCTTGCCACTGTTCCTGACAATGTAAGTGTTTGTTGTGCTTTGCCTGATAAAAAAAAGAATAAGACAAATGCAAATAATATGTTTTTTTTCATCACTTTATATTTTTTCTTTCTAACACCAACATGAGAGATTTTCTCTACAAAAATACTCTTTTCCGTACACCAAATATGTTCCTTAGATAATAATCTTTTTTTATTTGTCCACCTTATATTTATACATTCTCATACATGGGGTACAATAAATGCAAAGGAAAGAGGCGGACAGCATATTAGTGATTAAGAAATGGCGATGCCCTTCATCATTGAATGTGAAAAATAAATTCCGCAAAATTTTTCCTTTCAGCCTTGTTCTTAAAGATATTTTCATATTCTATTCGTTAAATTTAGAACCTTTTTCTATAATTCTTTCATCTTAGATACAAAGTTCCATATATATACATTGACACTCAATACCATATTTATGGTATATTTGTTTCAATCTAGATTTATCTCTCCTTAAGGAAGAGAAGAGGTAAATTTGAAACACAAGTTAAAATTTTCTTAAAACATTTGCTATCTTGCACATATCTATGACTAAAATACTTTATATTTGTTTTACCGATCACATATAAGCTACATCTATATGTATTTGGTTAAGATCAACCTTTTTTTCTAAAAAATATAAATCAAAATATTGAAAAACAAATGAGTAAAGCTAATACAGTTACAACGGATGTTCTAATCATCGGAGGCGGACCTTCCGGATTAGCCACATCTATCCGGCTTGCCGATCAGCTAAAAAAGAATGGCCAGAACCATCGAATCTTACTCCTCGACAAAGGAAGTGCGATAGGAAGTCATATCATTTCCGGCGCTGTGATCAAACCCGACGTATTTAAAGAATTGTTGCCCGATGTGGATTTGAGCGAGATTCCTTTCAATGCAAAAGTTGCAAAAGACACGATGCTTATGCTGAGTGCTAATAGTTCCATGAAAGTACCTTTCCATCCGCCTTACATGAGCAACGCAGGCTACTACACTGCTTCGTTGGGCGAAATTTGTCGCTTTCTGGCACAAAAAGCCGAAGAAAAAGGAGTTGAAATATATTCCGGATTTGCCGTAAGTGACATTCTCTATGACGAAAACGGAAAAGTAAAAGGAGCAAAAACGATAGACACCGGTGTTGATCATCACGGCAACAAACTCGACAATTTTCAAGAAGGATCGAGCATCGAAGCCAAACTGACCATATTTGCTGAAGGTGTCAGAGGCAGTTTAGCAAAAAAACTCATCAATAAATTTGATTTACAAAAAGGGAAAAACCCTCAGATGTATTCCCTTGGTTGCAAAGAAATATGGAGTGTGCCCGAAGGAAACATCGCACCCGGCGAAGTCTACCACACGTTGGGCTATCCTCTGAATCTGCGTGAATTCGGAGGCGGATTCGTCTATGGTTTGAATGACAATAGAGTGGCACTGGGGCTCGTTGTTGGATTGGACTACACCGACCCCACATTCGACACACATTCCGCATTCCAAATATGGAAAACGCATCCTGCCATTTCCAAGATACTCAAAGGAGGTAAACTCGTCGAATATGGTGCGAAGACATTACCCGAAGGCGGATATTACTCACTACCCAAATTGTATGTAGATAATGCACTCATTGTTGGTGACAGCGCAGGTTTTCTTGCAATGCCCGCATTGAAAGGTGTGCATCTGGCAATCAAGTCGGGAATGCTGGCAGCTGAAACTGCTGCAACAGCCTTGAGTAAGAACGATTTTTCCGAGAGTGCACTCAAACAATACGAAGATGCTGTCCATGCCGGAGACATCAAAAAAGAACTTTATCCCGTGCGTAACTTCCGAGCCAGTTTCACAAATGGTCTCATTCTGGGTGGATTCAAATTCGGAACAGAATTGGTGTCAGGCGGTGCAGGATTCTTCGGAAAACAAATACCGCATCCCGATGCATATTATACAAAAACACTTGCAGCATACGGCAAAAACACGTTCAAGGAAAGATTCAAAAATAAACTGGATTTTGACAAAGTGATCACATTCGATAAAGTTACGGATGTATATTATTCCGGAGTCAGCCACGATGAAGAGCAAGTGCCGCATCTGCACATAAACAATCCCGAAACCTTTGATTCGGTGAACATAAAACAGTACGGAGCCCCCTGCCAATATTTCTGTTCGGCAGAAGTCTATGAATTACATACCGACAAAAACGGTCATCAGGAGTTAAGAATCCATGCCGAAAACTGCCTGCATTGCAAAACTTGCGATATAAAAGCAGCCGGAGACGGAATCACATGGAATGTTCCCAATGGTGGAAACGGCCCTGAATACAAAAACATGTAAGGTCACAATCAAAGACCTAAATTCATTTAACATTGTAATAAAACGAACAGAAAATGGCTTTAACAATAATAAGTTTAATAAAACAAGTGCCTCTGCCCACCGAAATGCGAATGGGTGATGATGGCCTGATGGACAGAACCAAAGCGAAATCGATCATTAATATAGATTGCCAATTTGGTTTGGAAGCAGGTCTGCAACTAAAGAAACAATATCCCGATGCACGCATGATCGTTTGCTCCATGGGACCGCAATCTTTTGAAACTGCTTTGCGTACAGCTCTGTCTATGGGCTATGACGAGGCCTATCTCCTATCCGACCGCAAGCTCGGAGGAAGTGATACCTACGCTACAGGCTTAGCAATTGCCACTATGCTCAAACATTTGGGCTTTTCAAAAGACTCAAAAGAGCCTTTCGTCATATTTGCCGGAAGACAAACTAGCGATGGGGACACAGCTCATGTACCATCTCAGGTGGCAGAAAATCTAGGTATCCCGCAAGCCACATTCGTAGAATCGGCTAAAGCTGATGGCAAAGGAAATATGGTTGCCAAACGAATCATCGAAGGTGGATACCAGATGTTACAATTGCCGATGCCTTGCACCATTTCGCTTACACCCACAGGCATCCCTCCACGCAAACCAACATTGGTGGGTGCAATCAAGGCGCGCAATGCCAATATTACAGTCTTTGGAATTGATGATATCGGATTGGGTACAGAAAAAATCGGGCTAAGTGGTTCGCCAACCATCGTAGCCGCGGTCGCAAACTTGGTTAGCGAACGCCCACCGGTGATGATGTCGGAAGGTCAGAACGAGAACGAACTTGTAACCAATCTTATCAACAATCTGAAAACAGGTGGAAATGTGTTGGAGAAAAAGGAAGAAAAAGAGAAGAAAGTGGTTGAAACTCCTGATTTTCCTGTTGTTGACAACCGAAATGGAGCCAAAGGAATTCTCACTTGGGCAGAAATAGCGAACGGAAAAATAGCGCGTCCTTCATTGGAACTGCTGAGTCCGGCTCGCCATCTGGCAGAACAATTAGGCAATGAGACCAAAATAACCACTGTATTGATTGGCAAAAATATAAAACCTCTTGCCGACACACTTTTTGAATATGGTGCAGACGAGGTGGTTCTCGTAGAAAATGACAAATTGGAAGAATATTTGGTATTGCCTTTCTCAGACATCATTGCGCAGGTCATCAAAGACCGCAATCCAGAAATAGCACTATTTGCAGCCACAACATCAGGACGCGAACTTGCTCCACGAATCGGAGTTAAAACTGGTAGCGGTGTGACTGCCGATTGCACCGGATTGGAAATTGGCGAGTACATTAACCGCAAAGAAAAAATTATCAATCGCCCTATACTTCATTCACGTCGTCCGACATACGGAGAAAGCAAACTAGCCACTATTTTAGGTTTTGTCTACCCTCAGATATCAACTGCCCGTGCCGGAACATTTGAAGTTCCCGAAAAGATAGAAGGTAGAACGGGTGTGGTTTCATCATTTACTCCGAAACTTGACGACCACGACTTTGCGGTGGAAATCTTGGAAACAGTTCGAGGAGAAGGTGGTTTACAAGGATTGTTTGATGCCGATGTGATTGTTTCCGGAGGACGCGGCACCACCAGCGACAATCTGGAGTTGGTAAAACAACTAGCCGAAGCTCTGAAAGAAAAGGGCATCAAAGCTGAATGGGCTTGTAGTCGTGTTGTAGTAGACGAAGGTGTTGCAGAATATGCCCGCCAGATTGGACAGACAGGAAAAACCGTTCGACCGAAAGTATACGTTGCGATAGGTATTTCAGGTGCAATTCAACATGTTGCCGGAATTAAAGAATCGGGTAAAATCATTGCTATAGACCACAATCCTAAAGCATCTATTTTTCATCATGCTGATTTTGGTATCGTAGGTGAATATCAGGATATTGTTCCTGAACTGATAGACCGTGTGAAAAAAGGCTTTACTTTTGGTATTGAAGCAGCAAAACACTAAACCAGTTTCTTAAACAAATATTTGATAATATATCAGACATGTTAACAAAAAGAGGGTTGCAACTTATTTGCAACCCTCTTTCGTTTTGCTCAAAAAATATTTTCTTTCGATCAATCTTCAAGAATAGAATCCTTTTGTTCGTTATTTTCTCTTGTGTTATACTTAAGCAGTAAAGACAACAACAGACCTATAAAAACGATACCCATACTGAAAGGATAAATCTTACCCATTCCCCAATGTTCAGCCACAACTCCTACTAACGGTCCTGTTATGCCCAAAGATATATCTATAAACAATCCATAAGCAGCTAAAGCCGATCCTTTGTTAGAAGCAGAAACCAATTTTACGGCTTCGACTCCGAGTGCAGGGAAAACTAATGAAAAGCCTATACCTGTTATTCCAGCACCGACAAGCGTTAGCCAAACATCTCCTGCAAATGCTATAATTGCCAAACCCAATGTTTCCACAATAAAACTGGCAATACTGACTTTAATTCCTCCATATTTTTTAATGGCATTATTAAATACAATGCGTGTAAGAATAAAAGTCGCACCAAAAACAGTCAGACATAATGCGCCATTTGTCCAATGCATATAGTCATAATATAAAGTCATAAAGGTAGATATTGCCCCGAAACCTAAACCTCCGATAGCTAAACAAATACCATAAGAGGAAACTTTTTTCAGCACTTTCATAAAGGATTGCCTGTTTTCCTGAATAGTGTTCTTATAAGCCTTCTTTCTCTTGGCAATTATAAATCCGGTAATCGCCACACAGATAATGACAATGGCCACACCTTCAATCCCAATATATTTTTCCAGCAACACACCCAAAGGAGCTCCTATAGCCAACCCTCCATAACTGGCAATCCCGTTGAAGGAAATTGCCGTACCTGTATGTTGATCTCCAACCGCAAGCATGGCCCAGTTTATAGGGCTAGCCCCTATCATACCTTCTCCACAGCCTGTTACCAATCGAGTGATTATCAACACAGATAAGCTGAGAACAGGTGCAAAACGACATTCGTATGCTACAAAAAGAAGAACCCCGCTCAGAGCAAAACAAATCATACTTTTGAGGACAGCCGGCTTAGGACCTTTTTTATCAACTATGGTTCCGGCATAACCTCTCATTATAAAAGTCGTGAAATATTGCAGACTGATCACCAGACCTGATATTATAGCATTGTAACCTAATATTTTATTAATGAATATGGGTAATATTGCCAGTGGCAAACCGATGATAGAATATCCTAAAAATGTGAGAATCACATAGCCTATTAGCGAAATGCTTATTTTATTTGGAACCGGTTTTAGTTTCTTTTGTGCCATTTTTTGCATGTGAGGTCTTATATCGAAAACAGGCTCAAAATTACATCATTTTCCGGCCATTTCTTCCAGAGCCTATTCTAAATTTATTCAACAATAGTTAAAAGATTAAGGGAACAAAATAATTGCCATAGGTTTACTGTACTCTATCACATCGTTGTTCGTGATCTTTCAGGTAAAAAAGAAAGTGCCTTTTATAAATTTTCAGTTAACAGTGTCATAAACTGCCACATGACAGTTTAAACCATCCAGAACCGCTTGCTTATACATTTCCTCATGAGTCAGACGATAGGCATTGACAAAGCTGCAATAGACCTGAAATCCAATATAGTGATGCGCTCTTTATCAATCATATTCCATGTTCTCAATATGAAAGAAAAAGGATCAGCATGAAACGTTACACGATGAAATAGAAAATACAAAAGATTAAAATCTTGTAATGTCTAAAAAAACATATAGCAAGTGGCTCGGCTTCTTACCATATATTTATATCTTTAGTGCTTTCTATTTTATATTTAATTGTCTCGATTCTTTCTTTACAAAGACATTCAATCTTTGAATAACTCAAAATATGAAAAAAATAATATTAACTATATTTATTTTTGCATGGACATATCCAACCCTCGCGCCTGTAACTCTGGGAGCGTATAAAAACTTAAAATAGAGTTTTAACTCCAAAACTGCTATCATTCTAATCTATATTATATACAATTACATGAAAAAATTAAAGAGTTTATTGATTCTGAGCCTGTTCACAGTATCGGTCATGTCTCAGAACAAGCTACCGATCTATCTGGACGAATCCAAACCTATTGAAGACCGCATTGAAGATGCCCTAAAAAGGATGACATTGGAAGAAAAAGTGGCGATGTGCCATGCACAATCGAAATTTAGTTCGGCTGGAGTGCCTCGTTTGGGTATCCCAGAAAACTGGATGACCGACGGACCTCACGGCATTCGCCCCGAAGTGTTTTGGGATCAATGGGATCAGGCAGGATGGACCAACGATTCGTGTATCGCTTTTCCCGCTCTCACTTGCCTAGCTGCAACATGGAACCCTCAGATGGCTGCTATTTACGGAAAAGCCATCGGCGAAGAAGCACGTTATAGGAACAAAAACGTATTGCTTGGTCCCGGTGTGAACATATACCGAACTCCTCTGAACGGTCGCAATTTTGAATATATGGGAGAAGATCCATATCTGGCATCGCGCATGGTTGTTCCTTATGTGCAAGGTGTGCAAACGAACGGAGTTGCAGCCTGTGTGAAACATTTTGCATTGAACAATCAGGAGGTCGACAGACATACAGTAAACGTAAATGTAAGCGATCGTGCCCTCTACGAAATCTATCTGCCGGCATTTAAAGCTGCTGTAGAAGAAGGTAAAGCATGGGCTATTATGGGATCTTACAACAAATACAAAGGGCAACATTGTTGCCACAATCAATATCTGCTGAACGATATACTTCGAGATGAATGGAAATTTGACGGAGTGGTGGTATCGGATTGGGGCGGTGTATACGATACCAAACAATCGGCTTATAATGGTTTGGATATGGAATTCGGAACAGGTACAAATGGTCTGACAGAAGGTGTTATCAATGCCTATGATGCATATTTTCTGGCTTCGCCTTTCCTCAGAATGTTGCAATCGGGTGAAATTAAAGAGGAAATTGTAGACAATAAAGTTCGCAACATACTCCGTTTGGCATTCCGCACAACGATGAATACAAAACGTCCGTTCGGTTCGTTCGGAACTGAAGCGCATGCTTTGACCGGACGCCAGATTGCAGAAGAAGGTATTGTTTTGCTGCAAAACAAAAATAATGTGCTTCCTATGAATTTGGACAAAGCTCCCAAAATTGCTATCATCGGCGAAAATGCCATTAAAGTGATGACTGTGGGTGGTGGCAGCTCTTCTCTGAAAGCAAAATATGAAGTATCTCCTCTCAACGGAATAAAAAACATAGCTGGAAACAGAGCTGAAATTACATATGCCCGTGGCTATGTAGGAGACATCGAAGATGGCTACAATGGTGTAAGCACCGGACAGGATATTAAAGACAACCGTCCTGCCGATCAGTTGATAGCAGAAGCCTGCAATGCAGCTAAGAATGCCGATTATGTTATATTTATCGGAGGGCTCAACAAAAACAAACATCAGGATTGTGAAGACAGTGACCGCGCCAGTCTAGGCCTGCCTTATGGACAAGACAAAGTAATCTCAGAGCTGGCCAAAATAAATAAAAATCTGGTCGTTGTCATTTTGTCGGGCAATGCAGTTGCTATGCCTTGGGTCAACGATGTTGCCGGCATCGTTCAGGGATGGTATCTGGGAACAGAAGCAGGCAATGCCTTGGCATCCATCCTTGTAGGAAAAACAAATCCATCGGGAAAATTGCCCATGACATTTGCAGCAAAGCTGGAAGATTATAGTTCACATGCATTAGGAGAGTATCCGGGAAATGGGGAACAAACCTACAATGAAGATATTTTTGTCGGCTATCGCTGGATTGACAAACAAAAAATCAAAACACTTTTTCCATTTGGACATGGATTGAGTTATACCACTTTCAGTTATGGTAAAGCCACAATATCAGCCAAATCCATGACAGAAAAAGACAATATTACGGTGAGTATTCCCGTAAAAAACACTGGTAAAATATCTGGAAAAGAAGTTGTACAACTTTATATCGGAGACGAAAAATGTTCTGTGCAACGTCCCGTCAAAGAACTAAAAGCATTCGAAAAAGTAGAATTGGCTCCGGGTGAAGAAAAAACCGTATCGTTCACTATCAGCAAAGACGCTTTGAGCTTTTTTGATGCAGACAAGCATCTATGGGTTGCCGAACCCGGCAAATTCAAAGCATATATCGGAGCTTCGTCTGCCGATATTAAATCGACCGTAGATTTTGATCTGAAATAATTCAAAGCCACTAGCATTCAGCAAAGGAGGTTCTGCTCACCCGGCAGAGCCTCTTTTGTTATTTAATTGTTTCTAAATTCAAATCTTTTGGAAGCAAACAAATCTACCTTTACCTTTGCAATTCGATGAATATTATTTCTGCCAGCATCGAAAATGGCTCAAACAAAAAGAATGAGAATGAAAAAAGAATTGAACAAAACTTCCAAAGTTACTTTTTATATTACAAGACACGGACAAACACTGTTGAATGCGTTGAACAGAGTGCAAGGTTGGTGCGATTCGCCACTCACAAAAGAAGGAATAGAAATAGCCGAACATTTGGGCAAGGGCATGGACGAAATTCATTTCGATGCAGCATATTGCAGCGATTTGAGACGAACCAGACAGACAGCCGAAATAATACTTAGTACGAAGAAGCAACCAAATATGCAAATAACTGAGCTTGATGGATTGCGCGAATGTTGTTTCGGTAGCTATGAATCGGATTTCAACTACCGGATGTGGACGGATATTGCTATCTACCATCACTATATAACAAACGAAGCATTGCACGATGCCTTTGTAAAGAGAGAAATAACATATCGGGAAATATTACACGCTGTGAACCAACTCGACAAAATGGGTACGGCCGAAAGCTATGAACAAGTGAAAAACAGAGCATACAATGCTTTATTGAAAATCGTAGAAAAAGAATCCGGAAAGAATGAAAGTAATGTGTTAGTCGTATCACACGGAATGACAATACTCGTATTGATGTGGGCTTTGGATGGAGGCGAACTGATTGCTGATCATCTGAAAAATGCATCGGTGAGCAAAGTTGTGTATGAATGTGGAAAATTTAAGGTGGAATCGGTCGGAGACATGTCTTACGTGAATCAAGGAAAAAATAGAACTTGATATCATTAAGAGCCTGTTTAAAATTTTCTTCTTATCTTAGCCGGGTAATTTAAACACAGCATTCACATGAAACTATTATTAACAACAGCAATAAGCATCATCTCTGCTCTCTTACTGCTTTCTTCATGCTCTAAGGAAACCGTGAAAGGAAACGGCAATGTCATCACCTCAGAAATACCTATTTCAGATTATACAAAAATATTATCAGAAGGCAATGTTGATATCGAATACGAATATAAACCGGGACAACCACCTTATTTGCGCCTAGAACTTGACGAAAATCTAGTGCCTTTGCTAAAAATTAAAACAGATAACGGACGGCTTTCATTCAGTTCAGACAAAAACATTGAGCCTACTGTCATAAAAGTATATACCAGTTCATCATCTTTGGAAGAAGTGGTTAGTAAAGGAGTAGGAAACATTCTGTTGAAAGGCAATGTTGCAGGGAACAAACTCAAAATTGACGTCAACGGAAAAAGTGATATTACAGCCGAAGATCTTAAATTCAACGATTTCACAGTCAACATTTCCGGTCAGAGCCATATGCAACTCAAGGGATTGAATATCAACACAACCTTTGATGTAAAAGGTGATGCAAATGTGTCGGCATACGAACTTATATCCCAAAAAGTCAATTGTAACATCACAGGTAAAGGAAATATGGAGATTTTTGCCTCACAAGAACTAGACATCAACATCAAAGGCAAAGGGGAAGTCACCTACACAGGAAATCCTCCTGTTGTAAAACAAGACATCAAAGGCAACGGAAAAGTAGCCGTTAGAGAATGACGAATAGAAATTCGTCGTCTATTTTTACTATCCATTATTACATAAACAAATTCTAATTAACAAAACTTACAACATGAACAAATTTTCACTAGAGGCTTTCCTCAAAGAAACAGCCCAAGACGACTCAAAGCATGATTTCTTTGAATTGGAGAAACCTGAAATGCTTGAACTCAATCTGGAAAACAAAACTATCTGGCTCAAAGCCGGAGCAATGGTTGCATACACAGGGAGCATCAAATTTGAACGCGAAGGAATTATGAGTCAGGGAATAGGGAATCTTCTGAAAAAAGCTATTTCGGGAGAGGGAATCTCTGCTATGAAAGCGAGCGGAACAGGACGTATATATGCCGCTGATTCTAAAAAAAGAATAAGGATTCTTTATCTCGAAAACGAATCCATTATAGTGAATGGCAATGATGTGTTGGCTTATGAACAAAGCATAAAAGCCGATATAAAGATGATGAAATCGGCAGCCGGAATTGTTGGTGGAGGCCTGTTTCAAGTTTCTTTGAATGGCACAGGACATGTTGCCATCGCGACACACGGCAATCCGCTTACATTACAAGTGAAACCCGGTGAACCGGTGTTCACGGATCCGAATGCAACTGTTGCATGGGCAGGAAGCCTTGCTCCAACCATAAAGACAGATGTATCCATCAAGACATTTATCGGAAGAGGTAGTGGCGAAAGCATCCAGTTAAAATTTGAAGGTTCTGGATGGGTGCTTGTTCAACCATACGAAGAGACATACCAAGCAACAAAATAAAATTATACATCCGTAAAGGTTTCTCTTCACAATCAGAGAAACCTTTTTTATTATCTTCTTCTAAACTATATATTTCGTGTCAAAGTGCTATCTTTGAATAATTAAACTGAAAAATATAGCTTATTATATTTTTTTTTACAATAGAGAAAATCGTTCCTTATTTCTAAACTCTTAAAATAGCCGGTATGACAAAAAGAATTATACCTCTCATTTTATTTTTATTGATAATTATTGTCGGTTGCAGAAAAACAGCAAACGAAAAGCAAAGTCAGGCCACGAGCAACACCATCAAAAAAGATACTACATTGGTCTTTGACACTGTAACCACTCCACAATACGATGTCTATTGTAACACCAGATATAACTATTGTATAAAATATCCGAAAACGATTCTTATTCCCCAAGGCGAATCGGACAATGGCGACGGGCAAGTTTTCTCAACTCAGGATGGAGAGAATGAATTGCGTGTCTACAGAGATGCACGCACCATAACTATATCTCGGAATTTCTCTATTGAGATGGCCTACGATCAGGATATGGCAGAACGGTCGAAGTCTTCGGAAATCACTTATCACAAAGTAGACGATAATTTTTATGTTCTGTCCGGCTATCAGGGCGAAAATATTTTCTACCAGAAAACCATCTACAGAGATGGCGAACTGACAACTGCTATCCTGACCTATCGTAAAGGAAACAGAGCCCAGTTTGACAATCTGATCGAGCCCATATTCAGTTCTCTCAAATAAGAACTCATACTCATTTATGAAACTATACAACAGCATTATATTTCTTTGCCTATTATTTTCTAATTGCGGAAATTCTGCTGCCAAAGCAGAACAAAATGGCAAGATCGACAAAACAACTGAAAGTCGGCTGAAAGAAAAAGCTGACTCGGCTCTTGTTTTTTGCAAGCAAAAAGGACTGAACACAGATTTCTGCATTTTGATAGATATGTCTGTCCATTCAGGAAAATAACGTTTATTCATCTGGAAATTCAAAGATGGGAAAATTACTCACAAGGCTATGTGAGCACATGTCTATGGCAAAGAAAGAACTCAGGAAAAACCTGTTTTCAGTAATATTGAA
>JBKECE010000258.1:0-2372 GCA_047974325.1 Dysgonomonas sp.
ATAGCATTCCAGTAAAGACTGTAATAACAGACAAACTTGGCGAGTTTACTTTCTCCGATCTACCAAATGGCAGTTATAAGCTAACCCTACAACACATGATATATGAGACAATTGAGCAAACTGTAAAAGTAGAAAACAGTGATATAGAGATACCGCCTTTTGTACTAACATCTCTCAGTAAAGAATTGAGCGAAGTGGTGGTAACAGCAGAGCGACCGGTAGTCAAGGCTAAAGAAGGAAAACTTATTTACGATGTACCTATGCTGATAAAAAACAAAGTAGTGTCGAATGCTTTCGAATCGTTACAGAACGTACCCAGTGTGATTGGCTCCGGAGATGATTTACAATTGGTCGGAAGCTCGGGGTTCACCATCCTCATAAATGGACAATTGACCAGTATGACCAAGGAACAACTGATAAGTTTCTTGAAAACAATTCCGGCTTCTCGGGTTGCCAATATAGAAATCATGTATAGTGCACCACCACAATACAACATACGTGGAGCTGCCATCAATGTAGTTCTAAAAGATCAGGAAGCCGGAGTGCCAACATTAATGGGCGAAGGAAATGCAGAATACAATCAGGCTCACTATGCATCTTACAAAATGAGAAGTAACCTCGTATATACCAAACCATCGTTTAATGCAGATCTAACCGTTAGCGTAGAAAAGTCGAAAGGCTGGGGAGAAAGTCATATGTATGCAAAACATCATTTCGACAATCACATATACGACATAACTCAAAACAATAAATCTCTATCGGATAGTAAAGATCTGAATACTCGCTTGGGATTAGGATATACTTTTAACAATAAAGATAAAATAACTTTTGCATACACCGGAAATTATGAAGATGTAGATTCCAACCCTGAATCAAACACTATTTTCTTACAAGATCAGAATCCATACACAGATATAAACTCAAAAAGCAATAAAAAAGGGAATAGATATCTACATAACGCTAAAGTAGAGTTCAATACTCACCAAGAATTTAAAATCGGTGCAGATTATACATTCTACAATGATCCTGCCACTGAGAGATATTATGACTCAAATGGTTCTGTTACCCAAACATCTTTTAAGACTAGCACAGAACAACGAATTAATAGCTTGAAATTATTCGCCAACCATGCTATCACCATCAATAAAGACTGGAAATTCAGTTACGGAGGAAATTTTTCATATTCAAAAAACAACAATCGTTACGACTATTACAAAAACCCAGAAAATACGATAGTAGACTCGGTAAATAACACAAAACAAAAAGAACAAAGTGCATCCATATTCGCAGGATTATCCAAGACTTTTGGAAAACTATCAACTCAGGCTTCCATCTCGGGGAATTACTTTCGGGCATCAATAGATATAATGGGAAACAAAAAAACTTTGTGGAACGATTTTCAGCCTTTTGTCAATGCAAATGTCACCTATATGCACGATCCAAAACGAATATTACAATTATCTTTTTCTTAGGATATCAACTATCCTCCATACTGGGCTTTAAGCTCGGATGTTTTCAAGATCAATGCATATTCTTCGGCACAAGGCAATCCTGAGCTGAAATTCTCGAGAGTTTACAAAACTCAACTATATTTCATTATGAATCAAAAATATGTTTTAGGCGGTTATTATGAATATAGCCCCGATCATTATATCCAATTGCCGTACCAATCACAAGACAAGTTGGAAAACATGTTCCAGATGGTGAATCTGGATTAGACAAAACAATACGGAGTATTTTTCGTAGTTCCATTCAAAGTCAAAAACATATGGGATGCCAGTGCAAACATAGTATTGACAAGGCAAGAGCAAAAGGATGATAATTTTTATGATGCACCTTACAAAAGAAGCGTCAACTCATTTGTACTTCAATTGAGAAACACTGTTAATATATCATCTAAACCGAATATAAAACTAGATGCATCGGGATTCTATATGAATGGTGCAATACAAGGAATTTATGACATTAAGAAAATGTGGAATGTCACAGGTGGTGTAAAATGGACATTTATGGATAACAGAGCTGAGTTAATGGCACAAGTACAAGAAATATTGCGAAGCGGAGCCAGAACCAAAATTGATTATATGAATCAATACAACACAATGAATATTAAAGCTAACTCACCAGTTTTCAGGCTTTCTTTCACATACCGTTTCGGTAATTACAAAAAACAGAAAGTGGAAGAAATCGACACTTCGAGATACGGCAGATAAACTCTATTCTTCAATACAAACACGAGAAAAAACCTCTGAGGAGCGATCTTCGGAGGTTTTTTAATTAACTTTGCATCAAAATATACAATAAGAATGCATAAATCCGGATTTGTAAATATAGTAGGCAATCCCAATGTAGGTAAATCTACATTGATGAAC
>JBKECE010000272.1:0-12046 GCA_047974325.1 Dysgonomonas sp.
CGGGACGCATCAACCTGATAGGAGAACACACCGATTATAACGGAGGATTTGTTTTGCCGGGAGCAATCGACAAGGCAATGTATTGCATGATCAAGCCCAACGGGACAAAAGACAGAGTCAATGCCTATGCGATGGACTTGGCCGAACTGGATGAATTCGGACTGGACGACATTCCAATCAAGCATTGGGGCAAATACATCTTCGGAGTTTGCCATGAGATGATGAAACGCGGAGCAAAAATCGAAGGCTTCGACTGTGTTTTTGCAGGTGATGTACCATTGGGTGCAGGGATGTCCTCATCGGCAGCGTTGGAGAGTTGTTTCGGTTTTGCCTTGAATGATATGTACAATCTGGGCTTTGACCGGTTCGAACTGGCTAAGATCGGACAGGCTACCGAGCACAACTATGTGGGAGTGAAGTGTGGCATCATGGATCAGTTTGCATCCTGCTTCGGACGTGAAGGCTCATTGATTCGTTTAGACTGCCGTTCACTTGAATATGAGTATGTACCATTCGATCCGAAAGGCTATCGTTTGGTGTTGCTGAACACCTGTGTAGCACATGAGTTGGCATCATCGGCATACAATAAACGGCGGGAATCGTGTGAGAATGCGGCATCCTATATCCGTAAATATCATCCTGAAGTAGAATTTCTCAGGGATGCGACATTGGATATGTTGAAAGAAGTAGCCAATGAGGTGAAGGCAGAAGATTATATCCGTGCAGAGTTTGTGATCGAAGAGATCCAACGGTTATTGGATGCGTGCGAAGCCTTGAAGCGGGGAGATTACGAGACAGTAGGCAAGAAGATGTATGAAACGCACATCGGGTTGAGCCGTAAGTATGAAGTGAGCTGTGAGGAATTGGATTTTCTGAACGATGTGGCGAGGGAATGTGGTGTTACAGGTTCTCGTGTTATGGGCGGTGGCTTTGGTGGCTGTACGATCAATCTGGTGAAGGCTGAGTTGCATGATGCATTTATCAAGCGAGCAACGGAGGCTTACGAGCAGAAGTTCAGGATCAAACCTAAGGTTTATGATGTTGTGATCAAAGACGGTGCAAGAAAAATAGAATAAGAAACAGACAGAAGAACGATGAAAAGAATAAAAATATATCTGATTGGCGCACTGATGTTGTTAGTTTGCCCTTTTCGGGCGCAAGTCTCGTTTGGTGAGCCTGAGAAAATAAATGACAATTGGAAATTTGCTTTGGGTGATCCAAAAGATGCTCAAATCGCATCATTCGATGCAACTCAATGGCAAACGGTAAATCTTCCACACGATTGGAGTGTGAAAGGGCAGTTGAGTCCGACATTGGCAAGTTGCACAGGCTACCTTCCGGGAGGAATAGGTTGGTATAGGAACACATTGAATATTTCTCAATCCAGACAAAACGAAAAAGTTTATCTTTATTTTGAGGGAGTTTACAATTACAGCGAGGTTTATGTAAATGGTCACTTGTTGGGCAAACGTCCAAATGGTTACGTTTCGTTTATGTATGATGCTACGCCTTATATCCAGTATGGAAAAGACAATGTGGTTGCAGTTCGTGTAGATCACAGCCAGTCTGCCGATTCCCGATGGTATACCGGTTCCGGCATTTACCGCAATGTCTGGTTGGTTTATTCCAATCCTATCCACATTGCACAATGGGGAGTGTATGCTTATCCTAAATCGGCGACATCCAAACAGGCAGTGCTGAGTGTGGAGGCGGAAATAGAAAATGGAACGCCAAATAAAGCAGGATTGACTGTTCAGACAGAACTGTTATCTCCTGATGGGATAATTGTAGCAAAAGATTCAAAGAAATTGCAAACGGTAGCAAACCAAAAGAGTAAAGCTGTTTTTGAACTGAAGGTGAATAATCCACAATTGTGGAGTTTGGATGCGCCTAATCTTTACACCTTGAAAACAACAGTGCTGAAGGATGGGAAAGTGATAGATAAGACATCGACCACAACAGGCTTCCGCACTCTGACATTTGACCCGAACAAAGGTTTTGCACTGAATGGCGAATGGATGAAAGTGAAAGGTGTTTGCCTGCATCACGATGGTGGAGTTTTGGGTTCGGCCGTTCCTCGTGATGTTTGGGAAAGAAGATTGCTAACATTGAAAAGCATTGGCTGCAATGCCATCCGTACAAGTCACAATCCGCAATCTCCCGATCTTTACGATTTATGTGACCAGTTGGGTTTGCTCGTATTGGACGAGGCTTCTGACGAATGGGAATATCCTAAACGCAAATGGATTGAAGGTTGGAATGTGGGCACACCCGGTTTCCAAGGCAACTATGAGTTTTTCAAGGAATGGGCTGAAACGGATATGGCAGATATTGTACGTCGCGACCGTAACCATACATCCGTTTTTGCATGGAGCATTGTGAATGAAGTGGACTATCCGAACGATCCATATTCGCATCCTGTTTTAGATGGCGGAGTGGATGGTTTTACTCAAAAAATGTTCGGAGGATACCAGAAAGATGCACCCAATGCAACTCGTCTGGGAGATATTGCAAAAAGAATGGTGTCTATAGTGAAAGAATATGACAAATCCCGTCCTGTGACAGCCGGTTTGGCAGGAGTAGCTATGTCTAACGAAACCGAATATCCCGGAGCATTGGACATCACAGGCTATAACTACACCGAAAGCCGGTATGCAATAGATCATAAGAAATATCCTAACCGCATCATTTTTGGAAGCGAAAACCGACACGAATTGAGTGCTTGGAAAGCTGTTACGGACAATGAACACATTTTCGGGCAATTTCTTTGGACAGGAATCGACTATCTGGGTGAATCGGGCAAATGGCCGTCTCGCGGATTTTATTCCGGATTATTGGATTTCGGTGGATTCATTAAGCCTCGCGGCTATTTCCGTCAGTCGCTTTGGTCAGACAAGCCGATGGCCTATCTGGGAACGTATCCAACTCCGGGCAAAGGAGCAAAAAGTCAGATGAAAGATGTTTGGTCACAGACAGATGCCAGAAAAGAAAATGATTATGAAGAAAAAATACCATCAATGGATGCATGGCCTATCTGGAACTATCAGGAAGGGCAATTGATCCGTGTTGTTTGCTACACTAATTCGGCAAAAGCTAAACTTTTGCTGAATGGCAAAGATGTGGGACGGGTGAAAGACTACGACAACGAAACTGGAATCATCTATTGGGATGTACCTTATCAAGATGGTAAACTGGAAGTTGTTGGTTTGGACAAAGACGGTAAAGAACAGTCACATTCTGCCATACAGACAACGAAACAACCTTATGCCTTGAATGTGGTTTCGGCCGAATCAAGTATCAGTAAAGACAAAGGTTTGGCTCAGGTGGTGATACAGGTGGTGGATGAAAACGGATTACCCGTGAAGTTGTCAGACAATGAGATTACTTGTCAGGTTTTAGGTCCTGCCAAATTGTTGGGATTGGAAGCCAGCAACAATGAAGACATGAGTGACTACACAGACAATGTGCAACGTGCATATCATGGACGGATACTGGCATATATACAAGCTACCGGTGAGGAAGGAACTGTCAAAATCAAATTTTCATCGCCGTGGCTCAAGAATGCAGAAGTTACAATAAATGTAAAATAAATAACACACGATTATTATAATTCAACAACACTATACTAATCTATCACCGGATATGGAAATGAATTGCAGATATTTTTGTTTTGCAGTTCTTTCCATATCTTTTTTCAAAATATGGAGCGTTTTTTTTAACATCAAAATAGAGCTCTGAGGAGGTTGGATTGGTAAAAGAACTGCTATATTTGTTTGTATAATCCGGAAATCTAAAATGGAATGAAAATTCTTATGCTCAGAAAAATCACAATATTCTTTCTGTTTTTGCTTGTGGTCTGCAAAGCAGGAATGGCACAAGGTCAGTTGTCGCAGATTGTTTTTGAACCGATGTCCATTTCAGATGAATTTTTATCGAAAAGTGTGCATCGTATTTTTCAGGACAAAGAGGGTTATATCTGGTTAGGAACAGAAGACCGTGTCTACAGATACGATGGATTTAAACTCAGACAGTATAGTACCAATATAGAATCTACCGGAACGCTTGCTGACAATGAAGTGCAAGCCTTTGCCGAAAATAATACTTCTATCTGGATAGGAACACAGCGTGGTATCAGAATAATAAATAAAAGAAATTACGACATAGCCGATTTTGACTATGCTCCTTTGAAAAATGTGAGGATCAACTATTTGATGACCGATTCTCAAAACAATATGTGGATCGGGGCACAAAACGGATTGTATAGATACAACGCTATCACAAAGCTTGTAGATGAGTATAAATACATCTATGGGGATAACAATTCGATACCGGGAAACGGAATAAACTACATTTATGAAGATCAGGATAAAAATATCTGGATAGCTGCATGGGATTGCGGATTGTGTAGATATGTTCCCTCGCGTAATAATTTTGATCGCTATCCTGGTATCGGTGTGCGGAACAATCCTTTTCGTATTTTTCAGGACAAAGAAAAAAACTATTGGATTGCGACTTGGGGCAATGGTTTGTTCCGGTTCTATCCCAATGCGCAGGGACTGGAGTCTTACAAACCTTTCGACATAAAAAGGAACGATAGTAACAAAAAAGAAGAGATATTCTACAGCATTGTGCAAGATGACAAATACGGTTACCTATGGTTGGTGTCATATACCGCCATATTTGCTATCACAGACATAGAAAAGCATGAATATGCCGATATGTCTTCCTCATCTTCACTTCAAGGCTCTAATAATCTGTTCAATGAAATAACAAAAGATAAAAACGGAAATCTCTGGATTGGGACATACGGTAACATTGTTTATACGGTCAATATGGACAGACCCAATGTTGTTAATTACAATCTGAAAAAGAATAAGAAGAAATTTGAAATCACTCCGTCGGTCAATGCTATTTATGAAGACAATGACGGAATTGCCTGGCTTAGTCTCAAGCGGATGGGAATACAGCTATACGATAGAAACAAGGATACCTTTTTGCAATCGGTTTTTGATCAACGGGTCATTGATGAATTCAACACACAGGAAGATGTGAATATTATTCGGGAGATCAAATCGAAAGATGAAATCTGGATCACCTTCAATTCCAATTATAAGATTGCAGTACTTAAAAGGCAGGGCAACAAAGTCATTTTGTCCCGAATCATAGATCTGGATGTTGATGTTACAAAATATCCATTCTCGGAAAATACGGTCACAGGAATTTTGGAGGACAAAAATGGAAAAATCTGGGTTGCATCTAAAGCCGGATTATATTTTCTGGATTCTCAATATAGAATAAGCAAAGTGGAGAATAGCCGACTCAATCAGATAACATCCATATCGCTCGACAAAAATAATGAACTGTGGATTGCCACCAGCCAATATGGATTGATGCACCTCGACAATGACAAGAATCTGATATTGTATAACACAGGCAATAAAAAATTGGAAAGAGACAATATCCAGAGCATCTATTGTCAGCAATCGGGGGTGATATGGGCAGGAAGCAAAGATGGAAAAATATATGTGCTTGATCAGGAGAGCGATCGTTTTATGACATTTATCAATAAGATAAACAGCAAAGAGGAACCGATATTAGACATATCGGACGATGCAGCAGGGCACATCTGGCTATCGACCAACAAGAGAATATTTGAAATAGACCCTGTGACAATGACCTCCAGAACTTATAGTCAGCCCGATGGTTTAGAAATAAACCCATTCAACAAAGGAGCCTATTTTAAAAGTCCCGCAGTTTATGTGTTTTTTGGCGGCAACAACGGGTTATTCTATTTACCCAGTTCTGATTTTGGCGGACGTAGCAATAAGGCCAACAGGGTTTTCATAACCAATATCATGATGCAGGAAAAATCTATATTCGACACCAAGTATATTTCTAATCTCGATCTGCAAAATATGACCTTGACTCTTGAGCCTTGGCAAAACAATATTGAAATAGATTTTTCTTCCTTCAATTATTTTTCGAGCAATAAAATAGAGTTTGCATACAAAATAGACGGAATAGACGACAATTGGAATTATATATCGGGCAATAGATATTTTGCCTTGTATAACAGTTTGCCCAAAGGATAATATACCTTCTGGGTAAAAGCCCGCAATGAATATGGTGTGTGGGACGATAATTGTGCTCAATTGCATATCTATAAAAAGCCCTACTATTATGAAACATGGTGGGCATATCTGATCTATTCGATTATAATTATAGGAATAGTTTATGCCATCTATAGGAACACGATAAATCGTTGGAAGCTAAAAAATGAACTGAGGATAGCCCAAATAGAGAAAGACTCTTCGGAACAACTGGCACAAACTAAACTTCGCTATTTTACGAATGTGTCGCATGAACTGATGACTCCGTTGACCATTATTTCCTGTCTGGTCGAAGATGTGCAAAAAAGTTCCGATCACAATATCTGGCAATACCAGTCCATCATATCTAATGTGAATCGTTTGAAAAGACTGTTGCAGCAAATTCTCGATTTCAGAAAAGTGGAGAGCGGTAATATGACTCTTAAAATTCAATGGGGCGATATTGTTTCTTTTACTAAAAATATTTGTAAGAACAATTTTGCACCACTGTTTAAAGATAAGAATATAAACTTCACATTCTCGTCTCAGGAAGAAAAGATAGAACTGTATTACGATTCTGATAAAATAGATAAAATATTGTATAATCTGTTGTCAAATGCTATAAAATATACTCCTGAGGGAGGTCAGATAAACGTGCAGATCGACATCACTGAACATGGCACTGAACATTTTGTCCGTCTCATCGTGAATGATAACGGAAAAGGTATTAAACCCGAAGAATTGCCGCATATATTTAATCGCTTCTTCCACTCCGACAAAGCCAAAAAAGAATATAGCAACGGCATTGGCTTATCCTTGTCCAAGGAACTGATAGAACTTCATCACGGCAGCATATCGGTAGAGAGCCAAGTGAATGCAGGCACAATATTTATCATAGAAATACCAATGGATGCTAATAGCTATTCTGAAAACGAATTCTGTTCCGATATGCCTTCCCAGAACAAGGAAATTATCGTGTCTGAAATGGAAAACGATGCTCTGGCGACAGTTGCGGATAGCTCGTCAAATCATAGTATTACGATGCTCATTGTTGAAGACAATCATGAATTACGGTTTATTCTGAATAAAATACTTGCAAGAGACTACAAAACAGTGGTGGCAGGCAATGGTGTGGAGGCGCTCCATATTGTTGAAGAAACAGATATAGATGTGATCATCAGCGATGTATCTATGCCTGAAATGGATGGGCTTACGCTGTGCCGCACCATCAAGAACAATATCAATACCAGCCATATACCAGTATTACTGATTACGGCTCACAATTCGATAGAAAGCCGTGTGGAATGCTACAATGCAGGAGCAGACGGTTATTTGAGCAAACCTTTCGAGCAACAAATTCTCGATGCCAAAATCAAGAGTTTGCTCAGGAATAGAAAAAAGAAGCAAGAGATTTTCAGAAATGATATAGACTCAGATGTGTCTGCATTCAAATATCCTTCAATAGAAGAAGAGTTTTTGAACCAGACAATAGATATAATCAAAAACGAATATCTGTCTTACAATGATCTCGATCCGGATATGCTGGCCAGTAAGCTCAATATATCAAGATCCACGCTCTATAGGAAAATCAAGTCATTGACAGACTTATCTCCTTCCGATTTCATTCGCATCATCCGGCTCAAACAAGCATGTCTCATGCTCCGAGATCCTCAAATTTCGATCAAAGAGGTTGCTTTTGCGGTCGGTTTTGTTGATCAACGCTATTTCAGCGCATGCTTTAAAAACGAATTTGGAGTGACACCAACTGAATTCCAGAAAACTGGAAATAAGAAAAATGCAAAAGAATAGTAAACGTTATTTTTTCTTTTTGCCGAAAAAAGAGTTTATGAGTTGCCTGCCAAGAGGAACAAGAATTGCTGTTGCAATGGTTCCGAATATTTTGTTTCGTTGTTTTGCAGCCTGTTGATCAGCTTTTTCTTGTTCTCGTTGAATTTTCTCCTGCTCCTTGCGTGCTTTCTCCTCAACCTTAGCTTGTGTTGCAGTGTCTTTTTCAGATTGGACGGCATTTAGTTTTGCGGTTAGTTTTTCGTATGCCGATTCACGGTCTATCGTTTCCGCATAGTGACGATAGAGTATTGAACCTTCCACTTTTGCTTTGCGTTCATCAACTGTGATAGGCCCGATTTGTCCTTCGGGTGGAAGAATGAACGCCCTTTCTACAGGTTGAGGTGCACCTTTCTCATCCAGAAAGGAAACAAGAGCCTCGCCCGTGGCCAGTTCGGATATTGCAGTTTCGGTGTCGAATTTCGGATTGGCACGGAAACTCTGCGCCGCTGCTTTCAATGCTTTCTGATCTTTTGGGGTATAAGCTCTCAATGCATGTTGGATGCGATTCCCCAATTGAGCGAGTATCGTGTCCGGGATGTCTGCCGGGCTTTGTGAAATGAAATATACTCCCACTCCTTTTGAACGGATGAGTCTGACCACTTGTTCTATCTTTTCTACCAGAGCTTTGGGGGCATCGTTGAATAGCAAATGAGCTTCATCGAAGAAGAAAACAAGTTTGGGTTTTTCGGGATCACCTATCTCAGGAAGAGTTTCAAAGAGTTTGGTCATCATCCAAAGCAGAAAAGTGGAATACACTTTAGGCGAATTCATTAGTTTGTCTGCTGCCAAAATGTTGATAACACCCTTGTCTCCGTTTGCCTGGATCAAGTCGTCAAGATTGAGGCTCGGTTCACCAAAAAACATGTCGGCTCCGTCTTGCTCCAATTGAAGCAATCCGCGTTGGATGGCTCCGATGCTGGCTGCCGATATGTTACCATAGGCAGTGGTAAAATTATTGCTGTTATTGCCCACATATTCCAATATTTTTTGCAGATCTTTTAGATCTATCAGATCGAGCGATTCGTCTTTTGCAATCTTAAAAATGATGGTCAATACGGCGCTTTGTGTGTCATTGAGAGCGAGCAAGCGACTGAAAAGTGTTGCTCCCATATCGGCAACACTAGCTCTGACAGGCACACCTTGTTCACTGAATACATCCCAGAACTGCACAGGAAATGACTGAAAAATAAAGCCTTTATTTCCAAGTGCATATGATTCTACACGTTTGGTCACACTCTCTTTATTTCCTCCTTTGTTGGCAACGCCTGACAGATCGCCTTTTATGTCAGCTGCAAAAACAGGAACACCCATTGAACTGAATGTTTCTGCCAGATTTTGTAGTGTTACGGTCTTACCCGTTCCGGTGGCTCCTGTGATGAGCCCGTGTCGGTTTGCTTTTTCCGGATTCAGACAAATTTCATTTTCGCCGGCTATTGCTATAAAAGCTTTTTTTTCGCTGTCAAACATAATTTCTTGAATTAAAAGATCATTTCACAAAAATAGAGAATTGGTAGTTTATGAACAATTATATTGTGCCACAAGTTTTTGGAAATGTGAAAGAAGCATCTAATTTATTGTTACTTTGCAGTCAATTGGATGATCCGCTGGTTTTTTATTTGCCTAAATTTCTTATTTTTGCAGCTTGTTTCGATCCTATTTCAATACAAATTTCTTGTCATAAGATAAAGAAAGAAAAATAAGAGCTTGCAGGGGAATAGCAGAGCAAATGAGGCTTTGAGCGAATGTTTGCTTATGCTTTATTTTTCAGTTGTTTAGGGTTGAAATTTGGAATAAAAAGATTTAACTAATAAAATGATCTTTATCATAACTAAAAGATTACTTTTGACAGATTTTTTTCTAATTATCTTAGGATATGGGTACAAAGCATAAAGTTCCGTTTGGAATTTTTGGAATATTGTTGGCGATAGGTGTGGTGTATGGCGATATCGGTACATCGCCGCTCTATGTGATGAAAGCCGTTCTTGCGGCATTGCCAAAAGGCGATATGACAAATCCCAATTATATTATTGGAGCTGTCTCTTGCGTGATATGGACATTGACTATACAGACCACTCTTAAATATGTGATCATTACCCTGCGAGCCGATAACAAAGGTGAGGGCGGCATTCTGTCGCTTTATGCACTTATCCGCAAACATTATAAATGGGCTTATGTGATAGCGGCTATGGGCGCAGCGACATTGCTTGCCGATGGCGTTGTTACGCCTGCCATCACGGTGATGACGGCCATGGAAGGGCTAAATGCCATTATACCATCAGTGCCTATTATTCCTGCATCGTTGGTTATTATTGTCGGAATATTTCTGGCACAGCCTCTTGGTACAAGTTCGCTGGGCAGATTCTATGGAGTGATAATGGTGATCTGGTTTGTAACACTGGGACTTTTGGGTATGAATCAGTTTGTGCATGACTTGTCTGTCCTGAAAGCTTTCAATCCTGTCTATGCTATTCAATTTCTCATTCATGCACCTCACACAATGATGATACTGGGAGCTATTTTTCTGTGTACTACAGGAGCCGAGGCTCTCTATTCGGATCTCGGGCACACGGGGCTGAAAAACATACGCGTGTCGTGGATATTTGTGAAGTTAATGCTTATAATCAACTATTTGGGACAAGCTGCATGGATCATAAATAATCCGGAATTGGTAAATCACCGGATCAATCCCTTTTTCGCGATAATGCCATCGTGGTTCAGCTTTATTGGAGTTTGTTTGGCAACCATTGCAGCTATTGTGGCCAGTCAGGCATTGATTAGCGGATCGTTCACGATCATTAGTGAAGCGATCTCTCTGAACTTATGGCCAAACGTAAAGATCAAATATCCGACGAATATAAAAGGGCAGATGTTTATTCCATCTATCAATTGGTTTCTGATGATTTCGTGCGTAATCATGGTATTGTCGTTCAAGTCGTCTGCCAACCTCGAAGCAGCTTATGGTCTGTCGATTACGCTGAGCATGATGATGACTACAATGTTGCTGTTTCTGTATATGCTGAGAATGAATGCTCCGCTATGGGCGAGCGCATGCCTGACAATTTTTTTCTTGATTATAGAATTCAGCTTCTTCATTGCTAATATGCAGAAATTCTCGCACGGTGGTTTTGCTTCCATATTGATTGCAGGCATTCTGTTCTTCCTGATGTATTCGTGGTATAATGGACGACGTATCAAAAGGTATTACACCGTATATGATCAGGTTGACGATAATTATATTGAGCGGATCAAGAATGTGAGCGAAGATATGACAATTGCTAAAACGGCGACTAATCTGGTCTACATTACACGGGCCAATAAAAAAGAATCACTCGAAAGCAAGATTACTTATTCGCTATTTCATCTGAAACCAAAACGTGCCGATACTTATTGGTTTATAAACATAAAACGAACCGATGTTCCGTATGAATTCGCATATTCAGTGAAGACCTTTATCTCGAAAAAAATATTCAGGATAGATATCCGGGTGGGATTTAAGGTAGGAGTCCATACCGATCAGTATGTACGTCTTATCACGAACGAGCTTGAACAAAGAGGTTTGGTTGATCTGTCGTCTCGTTATCCGTCGATGGAAGGAATGAAGGGCGACTTCACATTTGTGGTAGTTGACCGAATTTTCAGAAACGTGGATCTGAAAATTTCACAGCGGATCATCATGGGTTGCTATAATCTGATTAAGAATCTGGGCACATCAGATACACAGATGTACGATATAGATCCATCTTTTGCTCTTGTGGAGACTATTCCTCTGGTGACAGCAAAGTCAAATGTGAACGATTTGAAGAAACTTGTAGCCACATCGTGTGGGGAAAAAACATCAGATCAGGACTAATCACAAATTTTTCAGATTTTAGAACATTCTGATGTAGTCATCTAAAGACATATCTGCATCCAGATTTAGTTTTTTCTTCAGTAGATATCTGTTGGTTTTGATGGTACTTGGCAACACCGAAATCATTTGCCCAATTTGCTTTGCGTTGAGACCGATGCGTATGTAGGCACAAAGTTTCAGATCATTATCTGTGATGGAAGTGTGCAAGTCTTTCAGCTTTTTAAAGAAATCGGGATGCACTTTTTCAAATTGCAGCTTA
>JBKECE010000308.1:0-6077 GCA_047974325.1 Dysgonomonas sp.
GGTATGCCGGAATAATCGGATGGTTTGAAAAAAATATGCCTATTGCCGAAACTGAACTGCATTATGATAATAATTTTCATTTATTGATCGCTGTAATTTTGTCTGCACAGTGCACTGATAAGCGGGTGAATATGATTACGCCGCCACTTTTTAAGAATTATCCTCTGCCGGAAGTAATGGCAAATTCGTCTGTCGATGAAATATTTGAATACATAAAAAGTGTTTCCTATCCGAATAATAAGGCCAAGAATTTGTTAGGGATGGCAAAAAAATTAGTTGCTGATTTTGGCGGAGAGGTTCCAAAAACATTGGACGAATTGGAAACAATACCCGGAGTTGGACGTAAAACAGCAAATGTGATGCTTGCTGTAGCTTTTGATAAGCCTGCAATGCCTGTAGACACGCATGTGTTTCGCGTATCAAACAGGATCGGGCTAACCGTTAATTCAAAAACACCTTTGGAGACCGAGAAAGAACTAGTCAAATATATTCCTCAAAACCTACTGTCGAAGGCTCATCATTGGCTCATTCTTCATGGTCGGTATGTTTGTGTGGCACGCAAGCCAAAGTGCGAAGAGTGTGGAATAAAGGTATGGTGTAGTTATTTTGAAAAAAACAGGTTATGAGTCCTCACAACAATTCTTTCAGATAGTTATTTATTGTTCGACCAGCAACTTCCCAATTCAATCTGCTTCGATATTCGTTATATGATGAAAGTGCTAATTCTTCGTATATCTTTTTGTTAGTAAATATTTGGTATATATAATCAGCATATACGCAAGGCTTAGTATCGAGAGGAAATGTGAATCCATTTTGATCGTCTTTTATAATAGTTGTGATTCCTCCTGTTTTGGTGGCGATGGATGGTAATCCGTATGCAGATGCTTCACAATAGACCAATCCGTATGCTTCAGCCTTCGACGGCATGAATAAAAAATGACAATCTTTTAAGATACTTTCTATTGTCTTCAAACCGTTTGATGTAGCTTTACTGATAAAGCCATGTTTATAGACAAATGGAGCTGATTCTACTTCGGTTGGGAGTTGATCCAAACCAATAATATGAAGTTCACATTTTAGGCCGACACTGATTAATTCTTTGACTGTATTGAAAACTATATCACCTCCTTTTCGTTCCCAATCTACACCAAAGAATATAATTTTGCAGATATTTGTATCTCTGCGGATCACAGACTCTCTGATATCTTCGAAAGCTGGTTCGATATCAAGATTTGCACCAAAAGGCACAACTTTTACTTTTTCGGGTGATGCTCCATAACTGTTTATGGCACTGTCCGCAGCCCAATTGGAAGCAAAGATTGCCAGTTGTGAAGAATCTATTGCAGCCTGATCAAGTTCGAGTCCTTCTCTTATTGTAGCACTACTTAGATGCTTGTACCAATCGTAGTAGTCGATCATTGCAACAAAAGTAGCATCTGTATAAAAAACTTTGGGTTGCTTACATCTGAGATGGGCAATAGGTATTGTTCCTGGAGAGAAGATTATATCGGCAGATTTGTTCTTTAATTGTAACTCAACTTGTTTGGCATATTGCTTTACGACATGAGGAGATCTATTGAGATGATATTTTTTTCCCAGTTTTGTATTTATCTGATATTTTAATCTGGTTGCGAAATTCAGCTCTTCTTGTAATCCTACGATAGAAGTGAGATCATTTCCAACTTTCTCCCCAATGGCTTTTGCTATATAATATTCTGTACCAGACCAATTCCTGATGTCTACGGATGCGAATCGCGATATGTATGCAATATCCATTTGTTTCAATGATTTATAGTATTTTATACTACATCGACAAAACTTCTTTCAACCTTATTGAATACCCGGATGCCTAATATTGTGACAATTATGGTAAAGAGAAAGCTGTATCCCAGAGAATACCAACTAAATGTGCCTTCGCCCAAAAAACCATATTTGAATGCTTCAATGATGGATGTGAGGGGATTGAGTTGGATAATCCACATATATTCGGAATATTTCTCTTTCATTATTGACAGTGGATAAATAATAGGAGTGATATACATCCACAACTGAACGGCAAAGGCGATCAATATGTTCAAGTCTCTGTATTTTACGGTCATGGACGATATTATTATGCCAAAACCAAATCCTAGCAGAGCAAGCATAGCAACCAAAACAGGAAAGAGCAAGGCATACGAGTTCATGCTGATTGAGCTTCCTTTTACTGCAAAATAGATATAAAAGGCAAAGAACATGAGCAATTGAATTCCAAATTTGAATAAGTTGGAGACAATGGCAGATAATGGTACAACGAGTCTTGGAAAATATACTTTACTGAAAACGTTTGCATTGCCTGCAAAGGTGGATGATGATTGGTTAAGACAATCTGTGAAATATGTCCAACAGACAGTTCCTGCCATATAGAACAGCATTGGAGGTATTCCATCGGTAGGTATTCCTGCAATGCCATTGAACACAAACATGAACATGATCGTGGAAAATACCGGTTGTATAAAAAACCAAAGAGGTCCAAGTACAGTTTGTTTATATACAGTTGTTATATTTCTATTGATGTACATGAACAAAAGATCCCTAAATTGCCAGACTTCTTTTAGGTTAAGTCTGAATTTATTGTCTTTTGGTTTTATGATAATATCCCAATATTCGTTCGTATTGTCCATTGATTAATATATAGTTTAGTAATAGTTTGCAAAAATACTATAATTTCTAAGAATATGGAAATGTGAGGTGTATATCAAGAAAAAAACCTATGCACATGTGCATAGGTTTTTTTCTTGAGCTATATAATAAATATTATTTTGTAGCTGCAGGTTTTGCTGCTGAAGTAGCTGCTGTGTCAACTGGAGTTGCAGTTGTATCAACTGTAGCAGGAGCAGGAGTTTCAATAGTTGCTGTAGTGTCTGGTGCTACTGCAGCGTCTTCTTTAGGTTTGTTATTACAAGAAGCGAAAGAGATAGCTACGATAGCTGTGGCGAATAAAACTAATTTTTTCATTTTTTCAATAGTTTAAAAATATTAAATTTTATCTTGTTTTATGAATTAAAAATTCGGTGCAAATATAGCACTAGATTTTGATATTTTATAAATAACTACATATTTTTTTTAGAAAAAGTACGTTTTTTTACTTTTCGTATAAATATCTCTTAATACTTTTCTTCGGAGTCTTTTCAAACTCGCTTGGATAGATATGTATAGCTGTTATTTGTTCATAGTTTGCCACCATTTTGTTCAAGCTTTGCTTGTTTGCTTCCATAATGGATTCGAGTTCGCGATTTCCTATTCCGTCACTGTCCATTGCTTCATAATCGGGATATACGAGTGCCACTAATTTGCTGTTCCGCTCAACAATAAGGCTTTCCATGATGTATGGCATATTGTTCAACTTAGCTTCAATCTCTTCCGGAAAAATATTTTGTCCACTTGGTCCAAGCAGCATTGTTTTGCTTCTGCCCCTTAAATAGATTCTGTTATTTTTATCTATTGTGCCTAAGTCGCCGGTGCGAAGCCATCCATCTTCGGTGAAAGCGGCTTGTGTGGCCTCTTCATTTTTGTAGTATCCTTTCATCACATTTTCGCCTTTTACCTGTATTTCACCTAATGTGTTGTAAGGATCCGGAGAATCGACCCGGACTTCCATGATATCTTTTAAGATTCTTCCACACGATGTAGGTATGAAGTCGTAATAGTGATCATACGAGATTAGTGGACCGCATTCTGTCATGCCATAACCTACTGTGAAACGAAACTTGATCTGATGCAGAAATGACTCCACTTCCTGATTGAATGCTGCACCACCGATAATCACTTCACTGAAATTGTTTCCGAAAGCTTCCGTGAGATTATTTCTTATTTTAGAAAATATTTTTTGTTTTACGATTGGCAGCCCTAACGCAAGTTTCATTGCGGGTGTATTCAACTTAGGGAGAATTATTTTTTTATAGATCTTTTCAATAACTAGCGGCACTGTTACGATCAGATTCGGC
This sequence comes from Dysgonomonas sp., assembly GCA_047974325.1. GTDB lineage: Bacteria > Bacteroidota > Bacteroidia > Bacteroidales > Dysgonomonadaceae > QVMP01. The sequence goes on from JBKECE010000308.1 coordinate 3,984, forward strand.
TGAATGTCTGCAAAAGCCTGCAATATGATTTTAGGAGAAGGTGTTTTTCCCAATAACGTGGTGTGGACTCCTGCCGATATAGCATAGAGAAAATCAAAAGCACAGCCGTAAGCATGAGCCAATGGTAAAAACGATAGGACTTTTTCTTCTCTGTTCAGTATATTTAGAGTGCCGGCGTATACAACGTTTCCTGCTAAATTATTGGCTGTGAGCATTACTCCTTTACTGAAACCCGTAGTTCCCGATGTGTAGTTGATGAGTACGACTTCCGAGTTATCTATATGGGGATATATTACTGATTCGGGTGTGAATTGGTCAGCATATTTTTCTTCAAATTCTTTCTGGCAGTTAGTTGTTATTTCTTGTAGATTGGTATTTTTATTTTCATACAAGTTCGAAAAATCATTCAGTGATATTACACTTTTTATTTGTGCAGGCAATTGTTCCTCTTCCAAAGTTTCCCATATCTGGTTGCTTATGAATAGAAGTTTGGAATCGGAATGGTTGATGATGTGGTGTATATTGTCCGGATGAAAATCTGGCAATATAGGTACAATCACGGTTCCGTAAGTGATTGTAGCAAGATATACCAGACACCATTTGCTCGAATTTTTTCCGACAAGAGCAATTTTATCACCACGTTCCAATCCAATAACGCTGAACAGAACATGCAACCTGGCTATTTCTTTCGCTACATCTTTATAGTATAAAGTATTGTTTTCAGAGTAATCGGTTAAAGCAGGCAAGTCCCAATTGTTCTTAAAACTGTTTTCATAGAGTTTTATAAGGTTTTCTTTTATCATAATCAATTGCTCATTTTCTATGTTTTTGTGCAAAAATAAGGACTATTAATACATTCGCCAAGTATTTTATCTTTAAAATAGATACTATTTATGTATTTTTGCAAACAGTTTCTAAGCGATATGCTGGCAGCAGCGCATCCCAAGCGTTGCATCTGTTGACATGAAGTTTAGGTAAGACAATGTTTTGATATAGAATATAAATGATAGATAATACAATTTTTGAAAATAAAAAAGCTGCATATTTGACGTTGGGGTGCAAATTGAATTTTGCCGAAACATCAGCAATCGGTAAACAATTATCGGAATTGGGTATCAGAAAAGCTAGAGAGAAAGAAGTTGCAGATATTTGTGTTATAAACACTTGTTCTGTAACGGAACTGGCCGATAAAAAATGCCGTCAGTCTGTCCGAAAAATGATTAAGGAAAATCCGGGAGCATTTGTTATTGTCACAGGCTGTTATGCCCAATTAAAACCGGAAGATATTACCTCTATAGATGGAGTGGATGTTGTGTTGGGAGCCGAGCAAAAACTTGAGGTTGCTACATATCTGAACGAGTTGAAGAAAAAAGATCACGGATATATTTTCACGTCAAAGACTAATCATATAAAAAGTTTTGTGCCATCATGTTCCAGAGATGATCGCACGCGCTACTTCCTTAAAGTGCAGGATGGTTGTGATTATTTCTGTTCTTTTTGTACGATTCCCTTTGCACGTGGACGAAGTCGGAACGGTACTATTGCAAGTTTGGTGAAACAAGCCGAAGATGTTGCGGCAAATGGAGGTAAAGAAATTGTGCTGACAGGAGTGAATATCGGAGATTTTGGAAAGACAACGGGCGAAACTTTTTCTGATTTGCTGAAAGCCCTTGATGAAGTGGAAGGCATTGAACGTTTTCGAATATCGTCCATAGAGCCGAACCTGTTGACAGACGAAATCATAGAGTTTGTGTCCGTATCGAAACGTTTTGCTCCGCATTTTCATATTCCGTTACAAGCTGGTTCGGACGAAGTGCTGAAGCTAATGCGAAGAAAGTATGACACAGCTTTGTTCAGCCAAAAGGTAAGAAAAATTAAAACTGTGATGCCTCATGCTTTCATCGGGGTGGATGTCATAGTGGGAACCCGCGGTGAGACTGATGAATATTTTGAACAAGCCCGGCAATTCATAGATGGTCTTGATATATCTCAGCTGCATGTCTTTACTTACTCAGAGCGCCCTAATACGCAGGCTCTCAAAATAGATTATGTAGTGGATCATAAAACACAACATGCAAGATGTCGAGCACTTCT